>JANXZD010000211.1 GCA_025355705.1 Bacteroidota bacterium
CCAATGCCAACGATCAGCATAAATGGCGCATGCCATCCGATAACATTGGCAAGGTAAATACCGAACGGAATACCCGCCACCTGAGCGACAGCAAACGACATTTGAACGAATCCCATCACGCGGCTTCTCACATTTAATTCGAATACGTCGGTGACGATGGCAAGTGAAACGGACGCGATCACTCCGCCGAAAATTCCGGTGACAATTCGTGCCAACAGCAGAAAAAAGAAATTGGTTGCAATGCCGCAGAAAAACGTTCCGAGAATGAACCCTGCATAAAAGAAGAGCAAGAATTTTTTCCGATCGAATTTATCGGCAAACCCCGCTGCAAGAAATCCCGAAAGACCAGCACTGAACGCATACGCCGAAACGACCGTTCCAAATTGCGCCGGTGTTACATTCATGATTTTCATCAATAATGCTCCAAGCGGAGCAATGATGATGAAATCAAGGATGACCGTGAATTGAATGAAAGCTAGTACGGCAATAATGAATATTTGATAACGGGTAAAGAGCTTTTCTTTCGCTACAGGTACTGTTTGATCTGTCATAATGTTTTCTCTCTTATCAGGATGAAATGTAGAGGTTTTTGTCCTAATTTCCTTGATAAAAAGACCCGCTATGAATCTAAATTCAACTCTTCAGATGGTTCTGAAAATGTAAATCACTTTTTGTCAAATTCAACCAACAAACGTATGCAGAACAATAGGCAATACGCGTTTATCTTTTGTCATACTTTTACATTATAGAGTATATTTTTTAAGGTAAATATCCCATATGTGAAATCACCTTCCGTATAATTCCAGATGGTCTGTCCATACGTTGGAATTTTTCTTCCATCGATCTCTCTGTAATCTCGGACCGGAGTCGACCATCGTGCTTTCCTCATCGATCCATCGTCCTGCAATGCAGATCTGTCTTCAGAAACGAAGTTCACAAGTTCACCCTTCTCATTGAAATAGAGTACGGCAGACACCTTATACAGACCATTTTCGATAGTAACCTGCGCAGAAAGAGAATCGATCTCATTCCATGAAAGCCGTTTGTCAACAAGACTTCCTGGTGCGAATAGGCACATATCATTCAATAAAGTAACAGTCTCTGTTGTGGTCAATTCCTCCCCCGCAAGATCGACCGCATTGAAGAGCGATGCAACCCTAACGACAAATGTCGCTTTCTGGTCTTTGTATTCATGAAGCACACGGAATGGTACGAGAAACATACTTGCCTTCATGAAAAATAGCCGGGCCGGATTGCCAAAAAAATTATATTGCTCGGATGTAGCCTGCATCGGAGAAGCGCCGGGTTTTTTTATCATTTGCGCATCAAATTCAATATGCACATTTTGCGGTTTGTTTTTCCCGATCACACCAGTATAGGCGAGATATTTTTTTACCGGAGCAGGCAAGTGTGCGATGTCGGATTCAGCAAGGATTTTTTTTTCAACAATCGGTTGTTTGATGAATTCATCATTTACTGTTTTTAAATATCTGTTTTGGACCGAACTGCACCCTGTTGATAAAATCATACTCATGATAATTACTCCTGATAGTATTAAAGTGTTCAATTGTTTTGTTTTCATCTATTTTTCCTTTTTTAGATCTCTATATATATACTTAATACCACGAATCATGCATCGCTATACGTCACAGTTATAGCGGGAATCTACGCAAGAGTTATCCGCAGAATTATTCTGGCGTGCCAACCTAATCCCCTAAAAATGTTTTTAACCTGCACATCATCGTTACCAATGGTACGGTTTTTTTAATTTTTTGTGTAGTTATTTCTCATCATTCTAATCTTGCGACGAATACCTGCAGACAAGATTGTCCTAAAGGTCATTTATGATTTTCGATTGAACAATAAGGAAGAACGATAGAAGTGTTTGGAATACAAGCGAAGGAATAGCAATCAAAGAAATTTCAGATGTTCGGTTGTTACACATGAACAACTATTGAGGGCTTTCTTTTTCTGTTACAAAATAAATTCCTGAAAGAACAAACAATGATCCAATGACCATGATCATAGTGATCTCTTCCCTCAGAAAAATATATCCCCAAACAAAGCCGAAGACTGGAATGAGAAACGTAACGGATAATGCTTTCGTTGTTCCAAGATTATTCAATAAACGATAAAAAATAACATAAGCGATTGCGCTACACAGGACTGCAAAAGCAATTGTTGTGAGTGCGATCGTCAAACTCAATTCTACGCGAATTGGGAAAAAGCAAATCAGCGGTAATAACAACACACCGGCAACAAGTTGGCTCCCGGCTGCCACTGCCGATGGAGCTATATCTTTCGCATGTAATTTTACATACGTGCTGGCAAGACCGTACAACATTGTTGCAAGAACGCAGGCCCCCATAGCAATTGTTGTCATCGGTGTCAGTTCAATATTCCCTGAACCGCGTATGATGATCACCCCTACAATTCCGAGTGCGATCCCTGATATTTTCTTTGCGGTTATTTTCTCGTTAAGCCAAAAAATGGAAAAAAAAACACCAAACAACGGTGTCAGTGAATTGATGATGACCGAGATTGAAGAGGGAAGATACAACGCTGCAAACGAGAATAAGAGGAACGGTATTCCTGAATTCAACAGACCGATGATAATATATCGCTTTAGGTTCTTTGCAAGATCAAGCCGTTGATTCTTTAACCGGAGAAATAATGTGAGCACAATGCCCGCGATCAACAACCGCATATCGGTAGTCACAACGGGTCCGAGAGCGGGTGCGAGCACGCGCATGAAAATAAATGAGCTTCCCCAAATTGCGGCCAATGTTATCAACAGTACATAATCATAGAAAAGCATATTTATCCCTCAACGTTTGATGAGATACTATATATGCTTTTCTTGGCTACAGTGCCACCGAAAAATTGTCAGGGAATTTTTATTGGATTATGTCAGCAGGAGAGGTAAAGTATTTCATAAACGATCGATTTTTTTGTCGGAAATTATTTATACAGATTGTGAATTGTTACCCAAGAGCCAAGCAACCGCATCGTCGGTTTTACAATAGAACAATCGTACATTCACACCGCGAATATGGGCAAGGTTTTCAGCGAACTTCAATCCTCTTTTGCTGTGTTCGGTATTCATATCTACATAGGCAAGACGTAAACCAATGGTCTTTGCTTTATGGAAGTTCTTTGTGATGACAACAAAGACGTCAAATGTATCAAGGTTCGGACCGGTCAAATGTTCTTCGATCAAGACATTGGAACATCGGTATTGAATACAAGCATCATATATTTTTTCAAAATACGACAGAACGTTTTCCAGCGTGTTTTTTCCATTGACAACAACATGAAGGTAATTCTCTTTGAATTCAATGTTCACGGTATAACTCATAAAACAAATCTCCTGGTGATCTTCTTTCAATCTGACAAAAAAATCTTCAGATCAGTGACAATATACGAAATTGTCCAATGTTTTTCATTATTGGCAAACAGTCTTGAACACTCGCAAGTAATTGCCGCCAAGTATTTTCCGTACATCGCCCGGGGAATACCCGCGACGGAGCAATGCCATTGTAAGATTTGGCAGCTTTGATACATTTTCTAAGCCGACAGGTGACGTAATTCCTCCGTCGTAATCCGAACCGATGGCAACATGATCAACGCCAACAAGATTCTTAATATAGTCGATATGCTTGATCACCGTATCGATCGTAACACTTGAAGCTGCGGCAGAAGAAATAAAATACGTGTAGAATACAACGCCAATAACTCCGCCGCCCTGGGCGATGGCTTTGATCTGATCATCGGTTAAATTGCGCGTATGATTCCGTAATGCTCGCGCACCGGAATGACTTGCAATGATCGGATTTTTGGTTACCGTAAGAATATCCTCGATTGTTTTTATTCCCGTATGCGAAACATCGATGATCATTCCGAGAGAATCCATTGTTCTGATCACCTGTTTGCCGAATTCCGACAATCCTTTGGTTGTAGATTGTGCATCCGCGGCAGATATAGCCCATGGAATACTGTAGTTCCATGTTATGGTAAAGTACCGTGCTCCAAGCTTATAAAAGTTGATCAAATTCGTCAAATTTTCTTCGATGGCATGTCCGCCTTCTACACAAAGTACAGCAGCAATCTTACCTGAAGCGTGAACGGATTGAATTTCAGATGAGGTTTTTGCTCGGGTGATCGTCGCAGAGTTACGGTTGAACTGCGCAACGCAGGTATCATACATTTGAATCGTTCGTTGATATGGTGTTGTCGGTGTCTTACTTGAATCGGTCCACAGCACTATCATTTGTCCATCTATTCCGCCGTCAATGAATCTTGGAATGTCGCTCTGATTGCTCGTATGCCGTACCCCGATCTGATATCCATCGACCATATATTCCGCAACATCATTGTGTAGATCAAAGACGAATGCACGGTGATGCACGCTCGAGAGAGAAAAGTTGATGTTCTGATTATTACCATATGGAACAATAACGGAATCCGGTTCGTAACCGATCTTCGACGTTCTCACCATGAACTCTGTGGCGCTTTTTTTATCAAAAGACGATGAAGAGGTAAAACCACCGACAAGCATTGCATCGCCAAGACCGCTTCCATGATTGCCGTCCAACTGGATCATCTTACGCGTGATCGATCGTCCGTTAACATTCAGCGTGTAAAAAAGTACGCCGGCTGCTCCGCTGCTCGTCCAGCGGACATTATAAATTCCACGAGAAAGATAAAATATTCTTTCGTTAATTTTTTGCCCAAGGATAGTGTGAACCGTCAGCGTAACGACTCCGGCAGCGTGAAGGGAGAACGGGATCACCGTTGACGGATTGAATGGATTGGGAAAGTTCTGTTGAAGATCGAATTGCATCGGT
Source organism: Bacteroidota bacterium (assembly GCA_025355705.1). Lineage (GTDB taxonomy): Bacteria > Bacteroidota > Ignavibacteria > UBA10030 > UBA8401 > UBA8401. The sequence continues at coordinate 4,848 of JANXZD010000211.1, forward strand.
GTTAACGGATCATTTTCAACACCGGAGCTTAGCAATGTTAACGACCATCTTCCGACAGAATCGGTAATGATAAGATATTTTTCAGCTGGAAATGCAGGATTGATGATCTCTACAACAGCTGAACCAAGGAATATAGCTGTTGCCGAATCTTTTACTACGCCGCCGAGTGTCACTGTTTGAGAAAATAGCGAGGCAGAGAAGGAAAGAACCAATACCGATGTGAACACAAACGAACGAATGAGATTCATTAAACTACCCGAAGTAATTCTTATAATATTTTACAGAATTACATATGGAGAAGCAACTGCAATAACAACTTCACTGGCGCCTGTTGAACACCTTTGCAATAGCAGAATAATCTTCTTTGGAATATCCCTGCGCAATTGCCTGTTCAAGCAGATCTTTTACGGTATCGGCAACGGGAGTCAATGCATTGACCGATTCCGCGGTGTGTCGAAAAAGGTCTGTATCTTTTAAGAGATTTTCCAGGAAGAATCGCGGAGTAAAATTCTGTTCAAGTATGGACTTTCCTTTGGTTTGAACCATCATCGAATTCAGAGCGGAGTGTCCGATGGCATCGAGGATAATATTTCCGTCAACATCGACCTTGTTTGCGTACTGTAATGCTTGTGATAATGTGGCGATCATGCCGCCGATGAACGAGTTCATGATCAATTTCATGTTCGATGCTTGTTGTGCAGCTGGAAATCTCCAGATCTTTGATCCAATAATATTCAGCAATGATTCTGTCCGTGAAAATATTTCATCCTTACCCCCGACGAATAAAAGAAGAGATCCATCGGTTGCCTGCGGAATACTTCCCAGCACAGGGGAATGAAGGAAACCGCGCTGACTGCTGCTATATTCCGATTCCAATATTGACGTAAGAGCAGGAGAGACAGTGCTGCAATCGATATGGATCCCGTTTTTTCTCAACGTTGATTGTGTTGCAGTTGTAGTTTTCCGAAGAGCTTCATCATTGGTCAACATTGTAAGAACGATCTCAGCATTCATTGCAACATCGGCGGCGGAATTATTCCAGGCCGCACCTTGCGCGATCAACGGTGCCGCTTTTTCTTTTGTGCGGTTATGGATGTAAACGGTATAACCGGATTGAAGAAGCCGCGAAGCCATTGGCAGTCCCATTAATCCAAGACCGATAAAGCCGACAGTAGGTTTCATACTCATGATATTATGATTGAAGAAAGAAGTTCACCGCACCATTCCAAACTGTTTGTTGGATGCTGACATTTTAATAAAATAATTCAGTCGTGTCTTGAATATTTCAGGACGATGTCTCGATGCATCGATCCAGCCGATGCGGATGTGTTGATACGATACGGGAAACTTTTGAAAGTTCTTCCATGCCTCAGAATTCTTTTTCAATAACAAAAGAATATCCTTTGGTAAAACGAATTTCTTTGGTTGTGATGATTTTTCTTCTAAGTGATGTTGAATACTCTGTAACCCGAATTGCGTCATCTTTTTTCCCTTGATCAGCCGACGCACTCGCTCTTTGTTCATTTCGGAAAGGTCGCTGTTCTTTTTGCGCGGAGAAAATCGCTGGACCCAGCTTTCGGCATTGCGTGGCTTTAGAATACTATCGATCCATCCATAACACAATGCTTCTTCGACCGCATCGTTGTATGGAATACGCGGTTTGCCGGAATCCTTCCTATAGTAGATCATCCAAATCTCATTTGAGGTTTTGTGATGCTTGGAAAGCCAGGCGCGCCACTCTTTCCTATCCTTCGGATAAAAGGTTTTACCAACATTCATCATTACTCACTTGTACAAAAGATCATCTATGTAGCGGGCAATGGCATGAGACGATGTCAATACCGGCGATTCGATACCAATGAGATTTACTAATCCACTCATGCCGCGATCGTTTTCGTGATGTATGACAAAATCTTTTGCTGCTTCACCTTCGCGTTGTAATTTAGGACGAATGCCGCTCATATCGGGAGTAATATCGTTATCGGAAATTTGCGGAAGAATTTTTCGAATAGCATTTCTGAATGCCGGGCGTTTTGTTTCGTCAACGGAAAATTCGAATGGAGGTCCTTCAACATAATTGACATCAGGACCGAATTTTAATCGTCCGTTCAAATCGATCAACGCATGAACGCCAAGACCTTCATTCTGTGGAACAGGATACACCAATCGGGAAATTAATGCAGCTTTAGAAGGAGTAACAGCAAAATACGATCCTTTTGCAAAGGCCAATCGATATCCCGCTTTATCAATATCTATTCCGCTCAGCGCAGCAATGCTGTCGGCGTAGAGACCGGCGGCATTGATGACGATCTCCGATGTGAAGGAAGAAATATTTCCGCGTTCATTGATGGAAATCTCGTAATCTTTGTTTACAAGGCGAGAAATTCCAACAACGGTGGACTGTTCCTGGAGGGTTCCGCCGTTCTCGATGATCGAGTGATGGAAAAAATCCATCAATCCGTGTGCGCTGATCACTCCCGTATCCGGAGAAAAAATTCCCCCTGCGGTGAGAATATTTCGTTCAAGACTCAGCACTTCATCCTTTGTTAGCATGCGAAGTGAAACCCCGTTTGCAGTTCCGTTGTTGAAGATCGGTTCAAGCTTAGGAAGCTCGTGCGGGGTTGATGCTGAAATAATTTTGGTGATCCGTTTATGAGCGATGGAATATTGTTTACACAGCGAATACAATGCCGTACGTCCTTCAACACACAACTGTGCCTTTAATGATCCTGGTGTGTAATAGATTCCTGCGTGGATCACTTCGCTGTTGCGGCTGGAGGTTTCCATTCCGTATTTTTTATTCTTTTCCATTACAACAAGGTGCGGATGATTTTTGGAAAGGCGTGCACCGATCGCCAAACCAACGACACCTGCTCCGATAACTGTGATCTCAAAATCTGCCATAGAAATTCTATTTGCTCTGCAATTTATCCAATTGTCGCTTTATCATTTCATTTTTCGGATTCAGTGAAAGGGCTTTTTGATAATTTTCAATTGCCGCTTGCTTGTTGCCAAGATCCTCAAAATAACTTGCAAGGTGGGTATAGGAAAAAGCGAATGCAGGATACATTTCGATATTGAGCTTAACGATTTCCATCGCGGCCTGCATTTTGGTCGTATCGTCCAAAATTTTATCGGCAAGGCGAAGCAACGTCCCTTCTTTGAAATTAAAAGTGAATCCGCCGTAAAATTGTTCGCGTAATGCGCGGTACTGTTTAATAGTTGAATCAAGACCGGATCTGTCGAACGTTTTTTTCAAATGATCCTCCAATAAAATCGGAAGCGCATTGCCGCGGTGACATGTTTGACAGTTCACCTGAATGGAAGGGCTGTTGTCTTCATGAAGTCCCGTTAAAAACTGTGTGTTGATATTCTTGACCATTTTGATCATCAAGCGTGCTTTATTTTTTGCAGGTTTTGCATCCGAAACAAAATCAAAATCCTTAAAATCTTTTCCTTCTTCACCGACGTGGCAGTATGCACATTTCACTCCAAGAGCGCCGGTGAAACTGAACATCGTACGTTGCAGCTCTTTCCCGGTTGTTGCTGCCGGGAGGGCAGTAAGATTTTTCGGTTGATCGGGCCATTTCCATTGCTGTGCAGAGAGTTGGTCTGTTGTAAGCAATATCAGAACAACAAATAAAATGTGTTTCATAGGAACCCTTTCCTTTTTATGAAATGTGAGTATTGTTAATGAAAGCTGAACTCATGAATGATGTTGCGCAGATCCTTATTTTCCAGCAGTGTTTTTGGAGCTCCGTTAAACAGAATATGAATCATCACTTTTGCCAGCTCTACCGAAGTGATCATCATGTTGGGAACAACAAGCTTCATCAACGGAAAGAGGATAGGATTAAGAATATGTTCGTACCATATAGGATTTTCTTTTTTCTGTATTGGTTGAATTCCGCCCGGTCTGAAGAGATATAATTTTTTGAATGGAAGATTCAACAGTACATTCTCCGTTTTTCCCTTCACACGCGCAAATAATGTTTTGCTTTTCTCTGTTGAATCTGCTCCCATTCCGCTGACGAAACCGAAAACAATGTTTGGGTTGACACGTAACAATGCGCGTGCTGCAGCAATTGTATAATCATGCGTGATGGTGTGATATTCTTCGTCCGAACGCACCTGATTTTGTGAAACCCCAAGGCACCACAAGCACGCATCGTGATCTTTCAGGTCGTTGATGATGGGGGAGTAATCGAGAAAATCCTTGATCACGATCACGCGAAGTTTTTCATGTTTGATAGTAATCGGTCTGCGGGAGATCGCCGTTACATGGGTAATTCTTGGATCGATCAATGCTTGTCGAACGGTTTCCGATCCGGCGACACCGGTAACGCCGGTGATGATGAGTTTCATATGAATTTTTTAAAAATGAATGCAGTACAAATCGTTAATTGTTCAATCAGGCAGATCAAGGTCTTCGTTGAGGTTGCTTTAGACTATCCGCCGGTGTGTGCACTGCAATAGAATCACGGGTAGATTTAACCCAGGCAGACAAAAGTTGTTTTTGTTGCTGGGTTAAGATCGCATCTTTATGTATGATCGTGTATGCCGGAAGAGGCATTTCGTTCGCCTCCACAAGGTCGCTCACCTGCTGCAGCTTTCGGTATTGTCTTCGAATTCTATACGAAGCGAATTCGGAAAAATTCAGATCATGTTTGCCATCTTGAATGTGACCGTTCAGCCACCAGCCCACCGGTTGGATCTCTGAATACCATGGATAGCGCGTGTTATTGCTATGGCAATCATAGCATGCAACCCTCAAGATTGCTTCAATACTATCGGGAAGAGGATACAGCGTTGAGAAATGCTTTGTCTGATCGTTGGTATTGTTCTTTGTGGGACGGATGAATTGTGCGCCGACGACAATAACAAGAATGCCAATGGCGACAAATTTTAAGATTTTTTTCATAGAAAATATTTTGTGAAAGAATGATGTGAATTATTTATCTAATCTATTGAATTATAGTAATCGTTGTCGGCTTCTATAGTTCAACCCAACTCTTCGGCATATTTATTCTGTCAATATGTACCGTGACAACAACGTGCAATCTCATTGAAAATAACTTGCGGCACGGGCGATCCCAACAGCACCAACAATGATCCAAAACAGATTCAGAACGGTATATGCTCTGTCCTTTTTAATGATGGAACACCATGATAACATCAATGCGTCGGAAGTATTGAATATCCATACAAACATAAAAGGACTGTTTGGACCAAGCCAGCTGACGAGAGTGAAACTGCATACTCTCATCAAAACTCCGGTCATTTCAATTGTTTTAATATTACTCTGCACAAAGCCGTTGAGTTTTTTCATACCGTTTATGGTTTTAAGTTTTTACAGTTCAAACCAGCTTTTCGTCATCATTGCCAGTGTGCCGTTCTCATTCTTGTGCTGATATTCGTTTGAGTGTTGGTCGTACGTGTAATCTTGTTGCCACGTAGAAATATTTTTTTCGATCTGTGCAAGAGCATCGGTAATATAATTTACTTCTTCATTCGTAGTAGTCGGATGAAGTGAGATCCGTATCCAGCCCGGTTTTTCGGATAGATCACCCGCATCAATTTTATCGGTGATGGATTTAGAATGAGACGGATCCACATGAAGCAAATAATGTCCATACGTTCCGGCACACGAACATCCGCCGCGCGTCTGAATACCGAAACGGTCGTTCAATATTTTCACCACAAGATTATAATGAATGTTATCGAGATAGAATGAGAATATGCACAACCGATCTTCAATATTGCCTGCCAACAAATTTAAATGCGGAATCGCACGCATCTTTGCAAACATCAATGCAGCCAGTTCATGTTCACGTGCCGCAATATTATCAACGCCCATGTGATCTTTTAATTGTACGGCGAGAGAGGCTTTGATCGCTTGTAAAAACCCCGGAGTTCCGCCATCCTCGCGTATTTCAATATCAGGAGAGAACTTGTGTTCCCCCCACGGATTTGTCCAGAGCACTGTACCGCCGCCGGGTTGATCAGGCGATGTTAGATTGTAAAGATGTTTATCGAATAGTAAAACGCCAGGAGTCCCCGGTCCGCCGATGAATTTGTGCGGAGAAAAGATGATCGCATCCAATTTTTCCGATGGATCGGCAGGATGCATATTCATGGTTACATACGGTGCACTTGCCGCAAAATCAATGATCACAATACCGCCGTATTCATGCATGATCTTTGCAAGTTCGTGATATGGTGAAAATATTCCAGTAACGTTGGAGCAAGCGGAGAACGATCCGATCTTTGTTGTGCGGTGCTTATATTTTTCTAAACTAGCGCGTAAATTTTCAGGATCGACCAAACCGTTTTGTGTCGGTTCTATCACGCAAACATCGGCAAGTGTTTCGTACCAGGTTGTCTGGTTGGAATGATGTTCCATGTGAGTGACAAAAACGACCGGCGTATCATTTTCGGAAAGAACAATTGCCTTGCGATGCTGTTCCGGTACTTTAACGCCAAGAATGCGTTGAAATTTGTTGATCGCCGTCGTCATTCCGGTGCCGACAAAGAGAAGCGCATCGTCCGCATTTGCGTTGACATGATTCTTAATGATCTCATGCGCATGATGATATGCATGGGTCATCAATCCGCCGGTGATGGATGATTCTGAATGCGTGTTACCGACAAACGGACCGAAGACATTCAACATTTTTTTTTCGATCGGTTCGTACAATCGTCCGCTTGCCGTCCAATCGGAATAGATCAGTTTTTGTTCGCCGTAATTGGAATTAAATGTGGCGTCGATACCGACGATGTTCTGACGGAATGAAGAAAAATAGGATTCGAGATTCATACGGTAAAAATACGCAAGGGAAGTACAGGATGCAAGATTGAGATTGCACGAAGATGGTATAATAACTAAAACAAAATTATTCTGTTCTCTGCAGAATAATGATCGAGAGATCGTCTGACGGTGTTGTTGTGCCGATGAACCGGTCTACTGTGCGTAATATTGTGAATCCCGTTTGCTCGGGGGTATCATTCGATGTTGATTTCAGCAGATTCAACAGCTTCTCTTTTCCAAAGAATTCCCCAATTTCATTTTTTGCTTCAATAAGACCGTCGGAATAGAGGACGAAATGATCGTTGGTGTTGAGTGTAACAGAGTGTTCCAAAAAGTTCATAGTTCCTGTTAAACCAAGCGCAGCTTCACCTCGCACACATTCTTCGATCTCCGAGTTTCGCACAATGAGCGCAGGAAAATGTCCCGCGTTGACGAACCGGATTGTTCCGTTCATTTGCGAACATTCTGCATATAACAATGATGAGAAGATGTGAGAGGGACTATCGCGATGGACAATAGTGTTGATCCGTCCAATCAACTGCGGAAGGGAAGAGATCTCCCCTGCAAGGGCGCGGATGGTTGCCTGTAATTTTGCAGTGATCAGCGCTGCGTGAAGCCCTTTACCGGCAACATCGGCGATGGCAACACTGAAACGATTCTCATCGAGTTTTAAAAAATCGATCAGATCGCCGCACACTTCATTTGCCGAACGGGTGAAGAGCCATAGTTTCCATCCGTTCACCGTCGGCATTCGTTCCGGCATCAACGATTCCTGGATCTTTCTTCCAGCTTCCAGTTCGTCATGCGCGAGGAGTTTATCTTTTAATTCCAAAAGGATGACGAGAACAAGCAGCGCTCCGCCAAAGATTGAATTTCCATCGATGTTCAAACTGCTCTCATCGCCGAACGAACCCTGTATGCGAATAAGAAGAAAGATGCCGATAACAAACATCAACCGCCGCATCGGAGTCAGCTTGTAGAACATTGCACGCATGATCCATCCGAAGTGATAAAAAGAGCGTTTGCCCGCTTTCATTTCTTTCAACTGCTCGCGTTGTTCATCCGTCAGATAAAAATCGGAGATCTCTTTAGTGTCTTTGCGCAGTGAACCATACGCGTAGGAATTTTTAAAGTCGCTGCGAAGCGTGGAAAAGAATTTGTTCTTTGGCTGTTGTTCTGTTTGTGACATGGCTGACCAATATGATGTGAAACCGTAGTAAGATACGGGAAAAAGGGAGAAATGTTATGCAAAGATTAATGAATTATATATCTCGTTCCCGAGCTCTACCAGGGAACGCTAATTCTTCAAAACCCTATTTTTTTAGGAGGCGGAAGAATCTGATCGTGAGGTTGTTTAGATGATTAAGAATTATTCTTTTACCAACAATGGGCGCTGCAACGCAAAGTCATACAATGTCAAACGTCGTAAGCGATAGTATGTTGTCCAATAATCCCATAATGTTTGAATCCGCGTGCGGTATGCATTATCTTTTTCTGATTGTGCGAGAAAAAGATTCGTCACATCAATTTTTCCGATCACAAATCGTTCTCGGGTGACATCGAATCGCCGCTGTGCGACCGTATCCGCTTTTGCGGAGAGAAGAACCTGCAGCTGCAATTGTCGAAATCGCTGTACTTGATACTTCACTTCCTGTTCCAATGTGAACCGCTGCGATTCAATACTCGTCTCGACGCGGGATTTTTCTGCCAGTGCCGCTTCAACCGCATGACTGCCGGTTCCCCATCCAACGAGAGGCACCTGAACCTGAACGGAAAATTGCTGCTGGTCCAGCAAATTCACGTATGCTTCATCAAACGTATTGGATTTTTGGTTCAATCCAATGTTTGCAGAGATCGACATGGAGAATGAATTGTTCGATTCTGCCTGCCGTATGCTTCGGTCTGCATTCAGTTTTTGCAATTGATAGTTCACCATGTCGCTCCGATTCTGCCGCGCAAGATCCAATGCACTTGAAGGATCGATGTTCATGGAATAGATCACTTCATCCGGCAGCACGTGGATCGGTGAAGTGTTGTTGACACCGATAGAAAATCTAAAATTCTGCAATGCTCGGTCATATTCAATAAGAGCGTTCTCATATTGCGTTCGGGCATTCAACGCGGCGAGTTCGCTTTGCAGTAGATCGTTCTCAGCGATCTTCCCGACATTGAACCTTCCTTTCGACACCTGGAACAACGTATCATTCACTGAGAGATTCAATTGCGCGTTGCTTACATTCATCATTGCTAGATAGTAACTGAAGAATTTATTGGTGATGTCGATCGCAGCATCTTCCATTGCTTCAACAAATTCACGATGCGATGATTGATAATTGAGATCGTCCTGTTTATAGTTCCATGCCATAGTATTGATGGAAAAGAGAGGCTGGCGCAATGAGAACGACAGAGGAGTGGAACGATAGAACGATGCTTTCGTTTCAAGATTGTCGAGACGATTCAATCCGGAATAGATCGAGATCTCTGTTCCCGTCCATGGAATTTGCTGCGATAACGCCAGCGATAATGACGACTGAGCCTGACGCTGCAGAAGGAACGTGCTGCTTCCATCCGGCTGCGTGATGCTGTTGATCGTCCGGATGAATTGCGGAGCATCCGCGGTCAATGACAATTGCGGAAAGAGCCGCGCAACGGAGGATTGATAGCGATGTTTTTTACCGTTGTATGAAGCGCGCGCCATCGTTGCCAGCGGTCCGTTCTGCTGTCCCATGCGGATACAATCGTTCAGCGTCAAAGAGATCGTATCCGCCGGTTCTTGAGAAAAAAGAAAAACAGAAAATATAAAAAGCGAAGAAGTGAAAAATGATTTCATAAATTTTTTACTGAGATGCAAAAAAAAAAGAAACGTCATTCCCGCATGTTCTTGGCGGGAATCTATTATATGGATGCCCGATAGGACTGTTCGGGCATTACAAAATCATTCATACCGCAGCGATTGAATAACATCCTGCTCAGCAGCACGCTTTGCCGGAAAGAAGCCGAACGCAATGCCAATGGTGATGGAAATTGCAAACGACACAAGGACAGAGATCAGCGTAATGATCGTAATGATCCCCGCAGTTTTTTCAATGACGATGCTGATAATGAATCCTAAAATGATCCCGATGATGCCTCCCGATACGCTGATCGTTGTTGCCTCGGCAAGGAATTGAATGACGATATCTCTCCGCGTTGCACCAACCGCACGGCGGATGCCGATCTCTTTCGTCCGTTCCATCACCGAGGCAAGCATGATGTTCATAATGCCGATACCGCCAACGATGAGCGAAATGGAAGCGATCGCACCAAGCACAATATTAAAAATTTCTTTCGTCCGCTGCTCCTGTTTCAACAATTCTTCCGGAACAGTGACCGAAAAATCGACAATGCCGTTGTGACGCCGCTGAAGCATTCGGCTGATCACTTCTGCGATGGTACGGATCTGTTCTGTGTTCTGTACACTTACCACCATCCGGTCGATCTGATGATAGTTCACCGCTTTTTTCTGCTGGTCATCGTCATTATTGTTATTGGAATTATTTCCACGCGATGCATTCTGCACATCGCGGCGGGTGACCAGGGAGCGGTTCTTGTACCGCAGAAGCACCGTTGTGACCGGAGAATAAATGTCAAAATTATAATCGCGCAGACCGAGATGCTGAATGTTTTGTTTGGAAATGCTTCGCTCCTTCATTACTCCGATCACCGTAAGCCATAATTTTCCGCATTTGATCTGCTTGCCGATCGGATCTTCGCGCGTGAAGAATTTTGTCTTTACTGCATGACCGATCACTGCAACGGGAATCGAACGTTCGAAATGCACGGGGGAAAAGAACGATCCTTTTTCCAATTGGTAGTCAGAACTGACAAAGAAGTTGGAATCTACGCCGACCAGTTTTGTGGAGCGTTTCAATCCCTCGCGGATCGCGTTTGTTTCAAGGACCACTTCCGGACTTGCGTAGTTGATGGATGGGACAGTCTGTTCGATAGCGGCACAATCCTGCAGCGTCAGCCCCGGAGAGAATTTTTTCTTCTCGTTCAGTTTCTGATTGTCTTCTTCTACTTTTCCTTCGTCTTGTTCAATGATCGGTGTGATGATGATGTTGTTCGCACCGAGCAGTTTCATCTGATCGAGAATTTCCTGCTGTGCTCCCCGCCCTATGGCGAGCATGGAAATGACCGACGCAACGCCGAACACAATGCCGAGCGACGTAAGCATTGAACGAAGTTTGTTCCGTTTAATGGCATCGAATGCAGTGAAGAGATTGGCGATGAATCCGAGCGACGGTTTGAACCGCAGGAAAAATGCGATGATCACTTCTTTATGTACTGCGATCACAGCATTGCTTTCAGCGGCTGTAATTTTAATGTGGATGCCGATTGCGGCGGCGAAAGGAATATCTCGTCTTTGGAACTGACTCCTTCTAACACGACTGCTGCGTTATCATTCTGCAGTCCGAGCTTCACTTCCTGTTTGACAACACCGCTCCGCTTAATATAGACAAATGTCGTTGTTCCTTCGGCGTGGAGAGCTTCAAGCGGAACAGAAAGAACATTCGTTGCTTTTGCAACAAGAATTTCATTTGCCGTCGTCATTGCCGGACGCAGTGTTGTGTCGCGTTCGTTGATAAGAATGCGTACTTCAAACACTTTCGAATCAGAGTTCGGACGCTGTTCGCCGATGTTGGCAACGTTCGTCACTGTACCGGCTAGTTTTTTGTTCGGGTCTGCATCAAGTTTCAACGTAACGCTCTGTCCTTTTGCGATCTTTTGAATATCAACTTCGTTCACATAGGTGATCGATTCCATCACCGTCAGATCGGGAAGCGTTGCAACGGTCGGCTCCCAGGGACTCAGCGTTGCGCCGACAACTTTTTTCTTTCCGTTCCATTCGCGCGCGTACACTACCATTCCATCCGCTGGGGCAAGAATGGTGAACTTCTGCACTGTTGAAAGCATGATGGTCATCTTCTGGCGTTCTTTCTCTAGATCTGCTTCCACCGCCTGG
>JANXZD010000295.1 GCA_025355705.1 Bacteroidota bacterium
TCTGCAAGTTTTAATGCCGTAAGAGAGGTCGTTTCTGCAGGTTTAAGGACTACTGTATTTCCGGTTGCAGGACAGATCATTCCGTGGAATTTTCCGTTATTGATGGCAGCGTGGAAAATTGCTCCTGCCCTTGCAACCGGAAATACAGTAGTCCTTAAACCTGCAGAAACGACCTCTCTTACGGCATTAAAACTTGCAGAAATAATTGCTGAAAGTGGTTTGCCGGACGGAGTTGTTAATATTATAACAGGATTTGGAAAAACCGGTGCTGCGATCGTCAATCATCCAAAAGTAAACAAAGTTGCTTTTACTGGAAGTACTGATGTCGGTAAAATTATTCAAAAAGCAATTGCAGGAACATCCAAAAAAGTTACTCTTGAACTCGGCGGTAAAGCAGCGAACATTGTTTTTGATGATGCGCCAATCGATCAAGCAGTTGAAGGAATTGTGAACGGTATTTTTTTCAATCAAGGTCATGTCTGCTGTGCTGGTTCACGATTGTTGGTTCAGGAAGGCGTTGCAGATATCGTGATCAGAAAATTAAAGGACCGAATGGAAACACTCATCGTCGGTGATCCGATGGATAAGAACACGGATATTGGTGCAATTAACTCCAAGGAACAACTGTTAAAGATCCAGGATTATATAAAAATCGGTATCAATGAAGGCGCAGAACTATACCAAAGTTCATGTTCTCTTCCCAACAAAGGTTTTTTCTGTAAACCAACACTTTTTTTGAACACATCACAATCACATCGGTTAGTTCAAGAAGAAATTTTCGGACCGGTGTTAACGGTACAAACGTTCCGCACGGTTGAAGAAGCAATTGAGAAAGCAAATAACATTCCATTCGGTCTTTCTGCAGGTATTTGGACCGATAAGGGATCAAAAATTTTCAACCTTACAACAAAAATGAGGGCTGGAGTTGTATGGGCAAATACGTACAACAAGTTCGATCCAACATCGCCGTTCGGTGGATACAAAGAGAGCGGTTTCGGACGCGAAGGCGGTTTACACGGTCTTTTCCCTTATCTCAGTTTATAACATAATGGAATATAACAATGTCACGAGTTGAAGTTTTAAAGACGTATAAAGTCTATATCGGCGGACAATTCCCTAGAACCGAAAGCGGCAGATATTATCCGCTGACAAATAAGGAGAATGAACCGATAGCAAATATCAGTCTTTGTTCACGAAAAGATTTTCGAAATGCGGTTGTGGCAGCACGGTCTGCATTTGGTGGATGGTCTTCGCGTGCAGCATTTAATCGGGGACAAATACTCTATCGCGTTGCCGAAATGATGGAAGGACGAAAAGATCAATTCGTGAGTGAATTGATCCTTCAAGGTAGCACACGCAAGTCCGCTGAAACCGAAGTAACACTTGCAATAGATAGACTTGTATATTACAGCGGTTGGTGTGATAAATACGTCCAAGTTTTCGGAACCGTGAATCCTGTTGCCTCATCGCATTTTAATTTTTCCGTCCCTGAACCAACGGGCGTCGTTGCGATGGTTGCATCGGAAGAGAGTTCATTGTTAGGTTTGGTCTCAATTATCGCACCATGTATCGCGGGCGGGAACACGTGTATTGTTCTCGCCTCAAATAGTAAGCCGCTTTGCTCCGTTACATTTGCTGAAGTTCTCGCAACATCTGATGTTCCCGGCGGAGTGGTGAATATTCTGACAGGTACAAGCAATGAACTTTTTGCGCATTTTTCAAATCACATGGATGTCAATGCAGTCGTCTATTGCAGAGACAATGCAGAAGAAAAAATAAAAATCGCTCAAAATTCTTCCTTGAATGTTAAACGGGCTTTCTTTTGGAATAAAGATTGGATCAAGGCAGAAAATGAGAACCCCTATTTGATACTGGATCTTCAGGAGATTAAAACAACATGGCATCCAATTGAAAACATCGGCACCGGAGGAGCGAAATATTAAAACGATCTATTCCATATTTTTTATTCTCGCACTATTCATTCCCACTCATCTTTGGATAGGCTGTTCATCATCAGCAGAAGCGATTGATGACAATTACCTTACTGAGACAACGGACAGTGATTCTACCAGTGTTGAAACACCTGCAGTGAAAGATGAAATACGGGAGCCGGTCAACAAATCGGTGCAAACTAACCAACAATTTTTGGTTCAAGCTGATACACTCGTTGTTCTGTCCAAGAAAAAACATAAGAATACAATTCAATCGTCGATTTCTGTAAAGTCATCGGCGCCAAAGAAATTTTATACTGTTGAGGTTGGTGCATTTCGTCTGGCGAGCAATGTACGACGGCATCAAGAACAATTGGCAAAACGGTTCAACCTTCCGGTAACTGTATTCCTTGATTCCACCATTCATCTCACTCGAGTATGCGTAGGAAATTTTTCATCAAAGAAAACAGCATCCGATTTCTTAAAAACAATGAAAGAAAAACATCCAAAAGATTATCCCGATCCATGGGTTTCACGGTTGACCAAATGAAACATTGTATTGTTTATATACTAGCGCTACTACTTATCTTTTCAGCAGTAATGTTCGCTCAATCTTCTTCCGGTTCAGATTCTTTGTATACACCGCGCAAAGAACGATTAAGCACTTTTGAACGGTCGTTCAAACCATCGTTCTATGATACCGAAGTGTATCTTTATGGAAAGAATGACTCTTCGAGGACATTTGGGAAAGCGATCGATCAATTAACGTCGGCTCCACCGGAGACATTGCAGGGATTTCGGATTCAGATTCTTGCCACCAATAATTTTGATGACGCAAACACTACCCGAAATACTTTCAGTTTAACATTTCCAGAACTGTGGGTCTATCTTGTATTTGAGTCACCAACATATAAAATTCGAGTTGGCGATTTTGTGAACAGATCGGAAGCAAAGAAATTATTGGAGCAATTCCAATCACAGGGATTTAAAACCTCGTGGATCGTTCCTGACCGCATCATTAGAAATCAGCCACCAAAACCACCTATTCCTGCAGCGATCGACAGTACTGCTGTAGGAAACTGATCATTTCGCTTTAAAGAGAACCCCATCAACAGGCCAACGCGCACGAACACGAATGGTATCTTGATAGTGCGAGAATTGTTCTGCCCGAACGAATGGAAATACTCTTCCTGCATCATTAATCTGATTTTTGTTCAGATCGTTGAACGCTTTTAATGTGTATCGCCCTTCCGGAAGCTGAGTGAAAGAAAATTTTCCTGATTCAGAAGCCTTGGTTTTTAGAGCAGCCTGTTTTTTATCGCTGATATTCTGCGCCTCAATGACTGAAGACTCACTGCTAAAACCTGCAAAACTTCCTTCGATACTTCCGTAATTTTCCGGATCGTTGACCATAAAAGTAATATTGGTAACACTGTCTTTTCGGAAATTGAAGAAAGGGTCTTTCAAATCGTTCCAATGGATCTTCAAGAGATATCGCTCATTCACCAACAGTTTTGAATTCGGTCTCACTGAAAATGCTGCCGGATTCAAGATGTTGATGTGTAACGGTATTTGCGAACTGTCTTTTTTCCGGAACAATGAAACCGTGGAATCCTTTACCCGCTGCTGAATCATATCGGAAAATTCAAAGATCAATTCGTCAGCAGGAAAGATTGTCGAGGTCGAATCTTTTACCGTTGAGAATACGATCGACGGCGGAATAGTATCGTTTATCCTTGAACCGGTAAATTGTTTTACCTGTGCAATTGGATTAATAACAAATCCGGATCTGTCTTTTACTCCATTCACTTTTAATAGATACAAAGAATCAACGGTTTGTTTATCGGTAATAACAGCAAATGAATTAAATTGATCGCCCTGCGGAAAATAATTAATCACTGCTAATGATTTTTGACCTGTGGTATCAAAAATTTGGAAACTCTTTGTCGAAACAGTAGCTGAATCCAAAGGTTCACTAAACAGCACCGAAATATGATGATTATCAAATGATTGAACTGAAGCTATTCGCGGAGGTGTTGTATCTTCTTTTGAGATAATGAATTTAATTCCGGATTTCAATGTATCCATAGAAGTGATCAAAACATCGTCCGTTGTTCCTGCGGCATCTGTTTCAGGATCGTATAATAGATTTCGATACTCGTCGCGAATTGCAAACAGACGATATTTCCCAACTGCTAAATTTGTCAACTCAAAATCTCCCGTCGCTCCGCTCTGGGTTAAGTAATCAGGCTTCGAAATTGCAGGATTTAATGTATCGGCATTGATATCATTCAATCGATAGGAAAAAATTAATATCCCATCTGGTCTTTCATCAAATACTTTTCCAATGATCGCTCCGTTATCGATCTTCTCTCCCGTTGAGAAAGAAATTGAAAACGCTTTTGCCATTCTATTCCCGGCTCGAACATCGATAACATCGGTTCCCACTGATACGACGTACGTTGTATTTTTCCGTAATTCTTGATTGAACAAAATCGTCAGTTCAGTACCGCTCCAATCGTATTCGGCATTCTCAATGCTCGGAGAAATAAATACCGCCTTTTCAGCAGAACGTCGGTCAACATATTCGTTGAATTCAAGGATAATGCTCTTACCAGTATACTTTGTTGAATTTGGTTCCGGGAAAACAGAAATGATCTGCGGAGGTGCCGAATCGACCGGACCACCCTCCGGAAGCCTCTGACCTGCACAACCAACGAGGAACATTGTAATACCAACTATGGTTATTTGTTTCATAGGTTAAGTATAGGAATAATTCACTTTAGATAAAAATATTGAATTTTACTCAAGAGATAATTACATTGTGGTATGATATATTGATACGTTTGAATTAATTTTTTGCAATTATTATTGCCTCCCACAATAATGACCCATCAATATATTGATAAAGGAAAACCAATGACGCGACAGAACTCCCTATTTGCAATGATCACCATCCTGCTGATTCCATTCACACTTTTTTCCGGTGAACGTCCGACATATCAATTCCTTCAAAATGATGTGAGTGCACGCGCTTCTGCAATGGCTGGAAGTTTTGTTTCAATGACCGGGGATCCGGCCGGAATTTTTTATAACCCTGCCACAATTGGAACTTCAGCAGCGCCTCTTGCTTCATTTGGATATACAAGCCACCTGCTCGATTTTAAGTCAGGATTTGCCGCATATACACAGGAAATTGAAGAGCTTGGAATTGTTGGGGTAGGAGTAAATTATTTTAGTTTTGGATCATTCAACGGAGTCAATGACCAAGGAATTGCAACCGGAACATTCAATGCCGGTGATATGGCAATATCACTTTCACTCGCTCGTCCTTTTGAAGAAAACCTTTATTATGGAATAACCGGAAAATTTATATACTCATCCATCGCAGAAGCGAACTCCTCGGCAATTGCTGCGGATATTGGACTATTATATTTGATCCCTGGAGATGACCCAATATCAATCGGAATCTTCATTGCAAACATCGGAAGTCAGATTGATCCATATGTCAATACAAAAGAATCTCTTCCCTTCGAAATTAAGGTTGGTGGAACCATTAAACCCCAACACCTCCCGCTGAGCCTGAATGTTAATTTGCATAAATTGAATGAAGAACATAATTCATTTCTCGACACATTCACATATTTTACTCTTGGCGGAGAGCTCACACTAAGCAAAGCTCTTCGTTTTCGATTTGGGTACAACAATGAACAGAGAAAAGAATTGAAGATCGGAACTTCTGCTGGAATGGCCGGATTTGCTTTTGGAGGGGGGATAGTGTTAAAGAATATCAGACTTGATTATAGTTTTAATTCTTTCGGAAAGATCGGCAGTATCAACCGCATCACCATAGGATTAGATGTGTAATCTGTAGAATAAGATTGCTGCAAAATAAAAATCCCGCGAATCAAACGCGGGATTTTTATTGAATGGACAAAAAACTTATTATCTCAATGGGGAAGAATGCCTTTTAAGAGCATTGCACTTCCGTAATACATCATCATTCCTACAAAAACGACCAATGACAAAATCCGGTTCTCCGATCGATTGATCTCCGGAATCAAATCGCTGGCACCAACATATAACGCTGTCCCGGCAGAAAAAGCAAATGCATAGCCGGTTATTTTTGGATCGACATTTTGTAGAAAGAAGATCATAAGGATACCAAGCATTGTTGCAATAGCGATACCAATCGATGCCTTTAGGGCTGTTTTTCTTGTTTGTTGTGAAGCAAGCATAATAGACGCAATGGTCAACCCTTCTGGAAATTTATGGAGAAGAATTGCAACAAAGATGAGAATTCCTAGCGGTAGATCGTAATACATTCCGGCTGAGATTG
>JANXZD010000311.1 GCA_025355705.1 Bacteroidota bacterium
GCAGGAGCCCTCATGAAAGGGCTCCATGCAATAAGTGCAAAGTGATATTTCTGGTTCATTCTTTTCGTGCAACGATTTATTAAGTGCATACAGGTTCATACGAAACTCGCTTCCTCGGTTTCATATTCATTCACCATTACCGTTTCTTCCGTCTGCGATATATCAAACACAGACTGTAAGCGGAAATAGACTTGATCATTTTCGCTTACTTCATCGGATGATCCCGTATTTTCTGTATCGCCATTTTTGTTTAGTGGTATCCATATGCTAATGGCTTTTTCGCCTTTCTTCACGTGGCGATTTTGTGCTCGCCATTGCTGAAAGCCGCCTACGATGCTAACCTCTGGATTTTGGAAATTCAGCAAAGCCGTATTGGTCGGGCTGAGCTGGTGTCCGTCGCATGTATATACTACCATGCCAGCAAGCGTATTGCGTTGTGATTCTGTGAGTACGTCAAACGCTTTCTTGAGACGCGTGAATCGTTCGCGTCGCGCTTCTTTGTCAGCCAGGATCTGTTCTGGTGTTCTATGAGTTTTCATTTTAGTACCCCTTATGTTGGTAGATGTTTGTAATTATATTGTTTTGAGCTCATAAATTATAGTTTTAGGGGAAGTATCCCGTACATGAAGAGAAACCCCGCCTTGTACCGCCTTATCCATATTTATATCACCTACAGCAAGATTTTGTTGTTGCGTTGTGGATGAACAAGTGGCACACGTTCGAAACGGAATGACGAGCGTACGGAGTGCAGTCATACATAATCAATAATATTATAATAGCTGAATGACGTAACGAACCGAACGAGGAACGAAGTGAAGAACGGGCGTCTCTTGTGTGGGGTGTTCTTAGGAGAAAAGTCGATCGTTAGCCGTTGTTCAGGCGAACGATGGGCTTTTGCGCGAATGGCTGACTTTTTCAGATTACTTTGACACTGAATTTTCGTATTTTATGACTAAGTGATTATAGAAAAAACAATAACTCTACAACTCATATGAAGTTTAGCACAAAAGAAACAATGAAATCTTTCCAAAGAGATGGTATTTCATTTCAATTGGCTGATGAGATTATTAGTGATACGGAATCATTAATTGACGATGATGGAAGTATGAATAACACAAGTTGTTATTATGAAGTTGTAAAATCCTTTTCATTTAATGCCGACAACAGCCAAAATGATTATATAAAGTATGACATTGATAGAACAGTTTTAATTGCTGAAGATGTAGTATTGAGATCAGAACAAGGTTTTATTAAATCCTGTTCGGTAAACAATGAAAAAGAACTTAGACGTGCTTACAATGCAGTGAATTATTGGATTAAGTATCTTAGTGGCAACAATAACAACGATGACTTAAAAACATATCTTGATAAGATTATTGAAATAGTTGAGGGTTGGTTTATTTCAAATGGGATGGAAATACCTATAAAAAATCAATTGGAAATAAATGAAAATATAAAATCAGAGCCAGAAAAAAGTGAATTAAATAAAGTTGACCAAGTTGATTTTATTGACAAGTTTAGAGCTGCTTGTAGGGATAAAAAACTTACAAAGGGTAACTCAATTCCTGTAGAAGTGTTATATCAAATTGGTAAGGAAATATGCTTTAATGAAATGCCGAAATCTATTAAAACTTTCAAAGATGGGAATAAAATTTATCATAAATTACGTCAATACGCGTCAATAACGGAATATAAAAAAGGAAGAAAAACTAAAACATAAAAATCATAAAGATCTTATAAGATTTTTAAGGGTTTGTCGCAAGGCTATTTTATGGGGAAAATAACTTGCGATGATAACTATAAAACTAAAAAATATTAAAGCCAGTGAGGGTTTCCGCAAGTTTCCCTTATTGGCTTTTTTATTTATGGAGGTCAAATGGAAAAAATAAAAACACCACTAGAGTCGGTGCGATCGTTTTGTATCCAATGTTCTGGTGACAGCTTAGTTAATGTATCAAAATGTCACTTTACAGGTTGTGAATTATTCTCGCGAAGGTCTGGGAAAATCCACAAAGCACTCACGAAGAATGACCATACAACGCTTAGTGCAATTCGGGCATTTTGCATAGGATGTGAGAGTGGGATCATAAGCAATGTATCAGAGTGCATTATTCCAACATGTCCCTTTTATAACTATCGATTTGGGAAAAACCCGAAAAGGGCAGGAATTGGAAGCATTAAAAATCTTAATAAGAAGAGAAAATAATATGACCCTACATTTACCCAAGCGATCAATGATGCCGTTTAATCTGTCCACTGAAACCCCGACCTATTCGCCAAGAATTGATCCTAACAGGGCTGATAAGCGATGAATGCTATAACAAAGTTTGATATCGCTGATTATAGAGCAGTAGAGATCGCCAGATACTACTATGACGAGACGAAGAAACCATTTGTAGTTAGCGTGGGGAGAAGTTCAAGCTGGGACTGTCAATCAACTGATGGAACCGTACGTATAGAGGTCAAATATGAAACTACACCAGCAAGAACGGGAAATGTATGCATCGAATATTGGAACAGCCATTTGAACCAACCGAGCGGCGTACTTGCCACAGACTGCACTCTATGGGTGCATGTCATTCCCGATGGTGACAGCTTTATAGCAATTGAATATGAATTACCACAACTAAGAAAATTAGTGATCGAGAAGGGCGTGTTGAATACGAACGGACACGATGCACTATTCAAACTCATACCAATAGAAATCTTCAAACAATATGCCAAAAGATTTTTCAGGTTCAACAGCACATTCCAAAAAGAAATATCCAGTTAACAGTAACATCAAATCACAGGAGGACAATCTCGGACACAGCGAGATCCCAAATCAGACAACGTTCTGTGTTAAAATCTAAGCGGCGTTGTCTGACCGCTTGTTACTTAGAAGACAGGTGAATTATGAGTGAAGATACAAATCTACAGATTGG
>JANXZD010000315.1 GCA_025355705.1 Bacteroidota bacterium
CGCGCATAATGTCCATTTCACGGAGAAGAAATTCATCCCGCACCTGATCGTTGGCTGTTGTTTCACTGATCATGAGCGATGTTCCATAAAATTTATTCACTCCCTCAAGACGAGAAGCAAGATTCACGGTGTCGCCGATAACAGTATATTCTTTTTTCGATCGTCCGCCGATATAACCGACAACCATTGTTCCTGTATTGATCCCTATTCGGGTGGAAAAAACAGGTTCTCCTTTGGCTTTCGCATCACGGGTCATCTCCTTCACAACTCGTGAAAATTCATAGGCTGCACGGGTTGCCAGCAATCGGTGATTCGGATTCTTTAACGGAATCCCAAACTGCACCATCACCGCATCGCCGATAAATTTATCAATTGTCCCATCGTGCTTAAAGAAAATATCATTTGCCGTTGAAAAATAATTATTGAGAAATTCAACCAGCTCTTTCGGTTTTTTGGATTCTGATATCGTGGTGAATCCTTCAATATCGGAGAACATGATCGACGCTTCAACCTCTTCCCCAGCAAGCTCAACTTTTTCAGGGTCAGAGCTCAATTGTTTAACAACATACGGATTGACGAATTGACCGAAGATCTTTTGTATCTGTCGCTTGTTCCGACCTTCCGTTGCAAAATTCCATCCGATTGAAATGATATACGCTAACACCATCGAGAACAATGGAAAGACAACGTGAACGCTCACTAATTCCCGAACAAATAATTGCGAAGAGATGAGAAGGAACACAAAAATTGTGGCAATCAATCCGAATGTGCTGACAACAATATTCTCATTATAGTTAGAGATAAACGAAATGAATATTGCAAGCAAAACAGAAATGATAAAAATCCACCATGAAGGAGTTTCAACAATAAAATCTTGATTCAAAAAATTACTCATGACCGTAGAGTGGATCTCAACTCCAGGATACGGTTCAAGATACGTGAACGGTGTATTCTTCAGATCAAATAAACTCGGTGCATTCGATCCAATAAAAATGATCTTATCCTTGAACGCATACGCAGGAATGTCAGACTTCTCACCCTTTTGCTCTTTTATTGCAGAAGCAATAACAGCGTGGATGGAATAATATTTAAATACACCATCAGGTCCACCTTTACCGTACCAATAGATCAAATACGGCGATTTTAATTTTTCATCGATTGGATGTTGATCGCCAAAAAGATCTTTATAGATGTTGTAGGAAAGCGCAAAAATATTTTTCCCTTGGTATGAATATTGAAGCGCAATTCGACGGCACACTCCATCTTCGTCCTGTGCAAAATTGACGACACCAACACTCTTGGCTGCTTTTTGAAACTGGATCAGCGGTGAATACGATTTATTAAAATCGAACCGCTGTGTCTGTTTCACCGTAGAAGTGACTGATGAAAATCTTACAAGCGAATCACCAGGTTGGTCCTCTTCTTCCTGTTTAGTAAGAATTGTTGCGAGGTACACATTACCTGAAAGCTTAATTGAATCTGCAAATTTTCGATCATTTTCCGCACCCACTGAACTTACTCTATCTTGATCGGGTTCTGAAAATTGGAAATCATATACAATCGCTTTTGCACCGGACTTCGCAAGATATCCTGTTGTAAGCGCATAAAAATCTCGAGGCCAAGGCCAGCTGGTTTGGCTGTTCTTTTTGAAATATTGAAGGCTATTTTGGTCAATCGTAACAATGACGATGTTCGAGTCGGGGGTACGCGTATTTTGAGCCAGGCGAAATTGAATATCCAGGGCATTCAACTCAACCGATTTCCCGAGTGAAGATAAAGAAATAATATATGCACCGAATAATCCAATAAAAGCAGAAACGGCAAAGCGAAATGGTTTTGCAAAAAGGAGTTTTTTTATTGATGGGGACATACGATTTTTAGAAAGTGTACCAGAAAAACGTCATTTTTGATATGAAATTCAATGAGATTTTTCAATTTTTCAATTTTTGTTGCAGAATTCATAAAACATACATTCAGGTATCGTTTTTTGGCAACAACTTAACAGTGATATTTATGAATAATCTGATAGGATTTTTAAAAAAATGGATTCCCGAAAAAATTCCGTCTTTTGTTCCGCTTTCAGAATGCCGTGAGTGCGGAATGTAAAAGCGGCAAATCCCGCAAAGAACCGAATCTCAAAAAACGGGACCTTCGGGTATAACAAACACTTCTAACTCATGCTTCATTCCCGCACGATCTTGGCGGGAATCTTTCTCAAACGCTAATGGTCACCGTGGAATGTTTCGATCGTTCCTAAAAATAATCTTTGTTATTTTTAGCAAACACAATACAAATGAAGAAATGTTCTGTCTTGCTACAATCATCAAGGTATATAGTTAATAGTATTTGAGAAAGGAACTTTACAACAATACGATCGTCTAATTTTGCAGAAGACCCCTAAAATAAAACATTAACATCCACAAAGGAGGCGGTATGAATTCACGTTTTGTAATTGTTGCATTGCTGCTCTTTGCCAGTGCATTGAGTTATGCAGAAAATGGTGAAAAAGAAATGCGGATGAAATCCAAAAAACAAGGATGGCTCGGCGTCGGCATTCAAGATGTAACACCAAAATTCGCAAGAGAAAAAGAATTGAAGATAAAAGAAGGTGCCTACATTAACGAAATTGTTGAAGAGAGCCCGGCAGATTCAGCAGGGTTAAAGAAAGGTGATGTCATTGTCGATTTCAATAGTAAAAAAATTGAAGCCGCAGAAGATCTTACGAACGCCGTACGCGAAACGAAACCAGGGACCAAAGCAGTTATAAAACTAAATCGTAATGGCGAGAACAAAACCATCTCCGTAAATATTGGTAAGAATAAAATGCGAATGCCATTTGCGGTAAATGTTCTTCACGCGCCTCGAGTCATGATGAACATGTTTGGCGGCGATATTGAAGGAATGGACTTAATGGATCTGAACAAACAACTAGCCGATTATTTTGACGTCCCGGGCGGCAAAGGAGTTCTCGTAAAAGAAGTAGAGAAGGATGAAAACGCTGCAACTGCGGGAATTAAAGCGGGCGATGTTATTACAAAGGTAGGAGATGAAACGATCAAAGATATTGGCGACATCCGCGATGCGATTGCCGATCTTGAAGAAGGCAACAAAGTGAGCGTTGAACTTATTCGCAAAGGGAAAAAGACAAGTGTTTCTTTAGAAATTTCCGAGAATGAAGTTGGAGACAATATGGATTGGAATGAAGAAATGCCCGGAAATTTTAATTTTCACTTTGAACCACCAATGAATATGATGCACAAAGAATTACAAGAAAAATTAAAAGAACTGCCACAGAAACAGATTGAAATTCGCAGACTTCAGTCTAAATTGCGCTCTTCAGAAGTATAAACGATTGTGGTGTGGGGTGAAGTTGGATGAACGGCGGCGAATAGCCGCCGTTTGTGTTTTATTCTCTCTTGGTATCTGAAATAATTCTTTAAAAAACCGATAGCCTTTACGTTTTCAAAATCTCCTTATACATTTTCTCCGTTGCTTGAAGATCGTTCTCAAATTCCACAAGCTGGATCAGATCAAAGATGAGCGGACCGAACGCTTTGTCATGAAGATTTACAATATCCATATGCTTAGGACACAATGTAACGCCGTTATTATAGAGCGGTTTGTCATCACTGCTCCCATTCTCTGTCTCGACTAAGAAGAGAACATCAATGTTCATCGAACTGCCGCATCCCGGCCATTGACACGACATCTTATCCCTTTTCAGGACATACTTCCGTATATCTTCATTGCGTCCGGGGTTATTTCTATTTGGTGGCGGCATAATTTTTAATTCAATATAGACTTTTTCGCAGCGAACACAATAGATAATCAACACAATTATAGAACTACAATGTTATTTGTGCGTTACAACAACATTAAGTGATTTTGAGACAAGAGTAACTTCTGTTTTATTGACTTTCCACCCGAAAATTTCTCCATCTCCATGAATCGGATATGGAATTTCACTTTCAACAATAAGTGAAGCGGTATTAAAGATTTCAATATCTTTTTTACCAATATGTTTTCCGGTCATTACCGATGGAAGAACGGGCAATACTTTAAGGATATTATCTCCGGTCACTCCGCAAACTTCAAATATTCCGTCGTCAGGCAATGCGTTCGGAGTGAGCATAAATCCGCCACCTTCCCATCTTCCATTTCCGACACACAATAAGAAATAATTTTTTCTCCATTCTTTTCCATTGCTCGTCACAGAAAATAAATGCGGTTGGTATCCTGCAAGCGTGTGCAGTAAAGCAGTAAGATAAAGAGGGATACCACGCATCCAACGGATCGAGCTGACTTTTTTTGCGACGGCTGCATCAAATCCAAGTCCGATGGAATTAAAGAATGACCGTTCGGACACACTTCCGTCGAAATGAGAGAGACGAACAAATCCCGAATCGTATTTAACTGTCTTATAATTGTGAAGAAGAAAAAGTAATTGTGATGGATTTTTAGGTGCGTTGACGATTCGAGCAAAATCATTTCCGGAACCTTCGCTCAACACCGCCAATGCAGCGTTCGTTCCGACAAGTCCTGAGGCAACTTCATTCACTGTTCCATCACCACCGATGGCCACAACAATGGATGATGTCAAACTCGCTGTTCGTGCTAATGCAGTTGCTTCACCCGGAGCAGTTGTGACGAGAAAGGAATAATCAAGATTAGATTGTTGAAGTTCACGTTCTAACTTTGCACGAATGTGCTGTGCTTTCCCACGTCCTGCAATTGGATTAAGAATGAAGGTGATATGTCCTGCGTTCATCATTCGTATCGGAGCGCTTCAATTGGATTGAGTTGCGCGGCTTTACGGGCGGGATATAATCCAAAGAAAATTCCAATAGCAGCGGAAAAAGTGAATGCAAGAAATATCGAGGTCGATGAGACCATTGTTGTCCATCCCGCAAATTTTGAAATAAGAGTGGAAGAAAGAACACCAAGAAATACGCCGATCAACCCTCCGAGCAGACTAAGAACAACTGCTTCGATTAAGAATTGCATCATAATATTTTTTGCAGTCGCACCGATTGCCATTCTGATCCCAATCTCCTTTGTTCGTTCCGTAACGGAAACAAGCATGATATTCATGATGCCGATTCCGCCGACAATAAGCGAAATTGAAGCGATGGATGCAAGTAAAATTGTGAGCACTTCCGATGTTGATTGTGCCGCCGTTGCAATTTCTGTTTGACTCCGGACGGTGAAATCATTCTCGTCCCACGGTTGTAGTTTATGACGAACGCGTAACAGTTCGGTGATCTGGGACTGCGCATCCACCATTGCATCTTCACTTACTGCAGAGATCATAATATTGCTCAAAAATGTCTGACCGGTCATTTTTTTCTGCACGGTTGTATACGGCGCAATAATGATGTCATCCTGATCTGACCCTTGTGCTGATTGTCCTTTCACCGAAAGAACGCCAACAATTCTAAACGGCATCTTTCGTATTCGAATCACCTGTCCAACCGGATCATTTTCCTTGAAAAGATTATCGGCAATCGTCTGACCGATCACACATACTTTTGTCGCCCCTCGAATATCTGCATCGGTAAAATATTGACCGCTTGTAACAGGCCAGCTTCTGATCGTAAAATATTCCGGTGTTGCTCCAATGATACTTGCCCGCCAATTGAGTTCCTGATACACAATTTGGGCTCCATCTCGAACAGAGGGAGAAGCAAGCGCCACTGAGGGACATTGTGTTTGAATTGCAACAAGATCTTCCGGAGTGATCGAAGCAGAGGTTCCGGTCCCTGAACGAACGCCTCCCTGATTGAACGAACCAGGAAAGACGAGAATGACATTTGTTCCAAGTGAAGCGATCTGCGATTTAATATTTTCCTGCGCACCGGTTCCTACGGCCATCATTGCGATCACCGCACTAACGCCAATAATAATTCCCAACATCGTTAAGAATGAACGAACTTTATTGCGCGTCAGCGAGATAAGTGCAATCTCAAATATATCGAGTATTCCCATAATCAGAACCTACGCTGCATTCCAGCGCCGCCTTGTTGTCGTTGTTGATTCAACGGTGACGATGATTGTTGATTCTGTGATTTCAATGCAATTGTGCCAACGATAATTTCCTGACCTTCTTCAAGTTTTCCTCTTACAATTTCTGTGAATGTTCCGTCAGAAATTCCCGTTCTCACTATCAGCGGCACCAGTTTTTTTCGTTCATTCATCGTCCACACTCGATTCATTCCCCGTGATGCCATTCTGCGTTGCATCGCTTGCGGATCCATTCCACTTCCACCAGCACCTCCGCTTTCTCGCTGCATTCGGTCATCCCATTGTTTTCTTCTCTCTGCACGGGCTGAGTCGTCCCCATTCTGAACTTGTGATGAATCTTTTCGTTGTTCAATATATTCTTCCGGGGGATTGAACCGAAGTGCAACGGTTGGAATTTTGAGAACGCTTTCTTTTTTCGTGATTTGAATTGTCACTGTGGCGGTCATTCCCGGCATTAGTTTAAGATCCGGATTTGGAACATCGATGATCACAACATAATTGACGACGTTCTGTTGAACAACCGGTGATAAACGTACTTGTCGTACCTTTCCACGAAACGTTTGATCAGGATATGAATCAACAGTGAATGTAACATCTTGATCTTCCACTACTTTTCCAATATCGGCTTCGTCAACATTTGCCTGCACCTGCATTTTCGTAAGATCATTTGCAATCGTAAATAATGTCGGTGCGGATAAACTTGCAGCGACGGTCTGGCCAACATCGACCGTACGCGATATGACAACTCCATCGATAGGAGATTTAATTGTAGCGTATCGAAGATTGATCCGTGCGCGTTCAACTTGCGCGACAGATTGTTTCTTTGCGGCATCATTCGATTCATATTGTGCAAGGGCAGCATCATAATCCGCTTGCGATGCAAGATTCTTTTCAAGCAGCGTTTTCATCCGTTCAAAACTCCTTTTGGCTTCATTGTATTGTGCGGTCGCGCGCTGAAGACTCGCTTCAGCATCACGAACGCTCGCCTCTAAAAAAGTTGGATCGATCTGAGCAACGATTTGACCTTGTCGTACTTTGTCATTAAAATCGACATTGATTTTTTGAAGAATTCCTGAGACCTGAGAACCAACTTGAACTGTTCTCACCGCGCTCAATGTGCCGGTTGCAGTCACTACGACAAGCACATCACCTTTCGAAACTTTTTCTATGCGAAATTGAACTTCTTCCGCAGTCGTTCTTGAGTAAAAATAATATCCGATAACACCTACAAGGATGATAATGGAAGCGATTGAGATTACTATGTTCTTTTTCATAATACCTATTTGATTATTCTTTACAATTTGACACACTTGTTGACACAGTAGTTTAGTCAACCATCATTAAACCGGCAAGTTTTTTGGATTTCGTTCCGGAGTAAACAATCGGGGTCGGCACATTTCCGACCCCGAATTGGAACTTATGATTTGTGTTCAATTGCTTCGACAGCACAGATCGCAGTCATATTAACGATATCAGTGACCTCTGCACCTTGTTGTAACACGTGTACAGGTTTTGCCATGCCCATTAAAATCGGACCGATAATTTCAGCTTCGCCGATCCGTCCCATCAATTTATAGGCAACATTGGCAGAGTTGAGATCTGGAAAGATCAAAATATTGGCATTATGTTTTAAAGAACTAAAAGGATAATCCTTCTCAAGAATTTCAAGAGTAACCGCAACATCTGCCTGCATTTCACCATCGATCATCAGTTTTGGATCTCTCTTCTTTGCTAGTTCCGTTGCTAGTCGAACTTTATCTGCTTGAGGATGTTTCGAGCTTCCAAAACTACTGAACGATAACATTCCAACCCGCGGTTCGATGTCAAACTGCCGAACGGTTTCTGCGGACTGCAGTGCAATTTCGGCAAGCATCTCTGCATTCGGTTCGATATTGACAGTTGTATCCGAGAAGAAATACGTTCCCTTCTTGGCGATCACGGCATACATGCCGGCAACACTCTTCACTCCTGGTTTCATGCCAATGATCTGAAGTGCCGGACGAATCGTATCCGCATATGTTGTGGTCAATCCGCCGATCACACCATCCGCATAACCAAGACGAGCCATCATCATTGCAAAATAAAAACGAAGCCGCATCGTTCTTTCTGCATAGAATTGCGTCACACCTTTTCGTTGACGAAGTCGATAATATTCGTCTGCGAATTTTTTATGATCCCCGAATGTCTTCGGATCGATGATCTCAACTTCATTTTCAAATTCAAGATGATTCTCTTTGATGAGATTCACGATCTTCTCTTTCGGTCCGATCAGAATCGGTTTTACCATATTCTGATCAACAAGGATCTGAACAGCTCGAAGGATCTTCACTTCATCACCTTCCGGGAATACAATGCGCTGCGGTTTCTGCTGCGCTTTGTGGATGATAAAGTTCATGAATTGTTTTGAGCGTCCAAGACGTTCTTCCAATTCATCCGCATATTTTTCCCAATTGGTGATCGGTAATTTTGCAACACCTGTTTCAACCGCTGCTTTCGCAACAGCCGGTGCTACCCATCGTAATACGCGAGGATCGAACGGTTTTGGAATGATATAATCTTTTCCAAACCGTATTGGAGCACCGCCGTAGGCTTTGATCACGGAATCAGGAACATCTTCTTTCGCTAATTGAGCTAATGCTCGTGCAGCTGCAACCTTCATCTCTTCGTTGATCGTTGTTGCACGTACATCCAGTGCTCCACGGAAGATGAATGGAAATCCGAGAACGTTATTCACTTGATTTTGATAATCAGAACGACCGGTTGCCATGATGACATCACTTCGAACACTGAATACATCTTCCGGTGTGATCTCCGGATCTGGATTTGCCATTGCAAAGATAATCGCATTCGGAGCCATGGATTTTACCATCTCTTTTGTGATACTTCCCTTCACCGAAAGACCGAACACAACATCAGCGCCATTCATCGCTTCAGTAAGTGTCCGCGCCGGCGTATCAACGACAAAGTCTTCTTTATATTTGTTCATATCATTGGTGCGTCCTTTGTAGAGAACACCTTTACTGTCGCACATAATGACATTTTCTTTTTTCACACCAAGCAGCATATGCAATTTTGCACATGCCATTGCTGAAGCACCGGCACCGTTGTACACAACTTTTACTTTTGCAATGCTCTTTCCGATGATCTCCAGTGCATTCATCAATCCTGCAGCGGA
This sequence comes from Bacteroidota bacterium, assembly GCA_025355705.1. GTDB lineage: Bacteria > Bacteroidota > Ignavibacteria > UBA10030 > UBA8401 > UBA8401. The sequence goes on from JANXZD010000315.1 coordinate 9,197, forward strand.
AATAATTGCCGTTCCATGCTGGTCATCATGAAAGACTGGAATGTTCATTGTTCTGCGTAATTCCTGTTCAATCTCAAAACATTCCGGTGCTTTGATATCTTCAAGATTGATTCCGCCAAACGTCGGTTCAAGCGCCTGAACTACTTTTATCACGTCTTCTACCTTTGTCGGTCGAATCTCAATGTCAAACACATCGATATCAGCGAATTTTTTGAACAGAACTGCTTTCCCTTCCATCACTGGTTTACCAGCTTCTGCACCGATATTTCCCAAACCAAGTACTGCAGTTCCATTACTGATTACTGCAACCAGATTTCCTTTTGCTGTGTATTTGTAAACATCATCTGGGTTTTTGTGGATCTCCAAGCAGGGAACTGCAACGCCCGGAGTGTATGCTAGTGAAAGGTCACGTTGTGTTGCAAACGGTTTCGTTGGTGTGACCTCAAGTTTTCCTTTGCGTCCGGAACTGTGATATTCCAACGCATCTTCTGGTCGAATTTTCATGAGAACCTCTTCGGTTGTGTAAATTATTTTTCGTTTCGGTTATTTATAGATGTTGCTTTTGGAACAGTACAGCTGGTCAACTCTCTTGACCATTACATCATTGGCATTCTAACGAATTGGTATTCGCGCCTGCATTCGCCAATCACTCGTTCCCTGCAGGTTCGGACTTACTTCAAAATTATATAATGCTGCATCAACATACGCATCAAGTATCGTCATGACATATGTTATTGCAAGATACCAACCAAACTCATTTCGCTGACTTTTGTAGAAGTTTCGGGTTCGAAGATAAAAGTCTATTTGCTCTCCAAGATGACCCTTTGTGACAACATTTGATGTTGTATCGTAAATAGGTATTGTCGTTTCATATTTTTTTCGCGTTTCTAGATACAGTTTATCTTGGTTTTTATAAACAGAATAAAAATAGTATCCCAATCCCCATACGATCGGCGCTTTCCAATACGACTCATTATAAATTTGACCTGCACCGGGAAGAACCATCGAACTTAACATAGCTATCGTCGTAGACTTCGGTGGACGAATTGTCGTGTCAACAAAACCAATTTGGGCTGCGACTAAGGAATCTTCGTTCAGACGTAATTTGAGAAGTGAATCTGGTCGTTCGGGAAATTGAGTTTCTGTTTGAGAGATGAAAAAGATCGGTGAGCTAATCGGACGTTCGTATCTTGAAACATGCTGACCTGAAGCTAAGACGCAAAAGATCAGTGAGAACATTAATGCATGTAAAAAATTCCGTGCCATTTACACTATCAGTGCAACAACTTCAATTTCAACCAGCGCATCTTTAGGAAGACGGGCAACTTCTACTGTAG
>JANXZD010000319.1 GCA_025355705.1 Bacteroidota bacterium
GACGAATCGGTCTCTTTGTTTACCATTTTTTCTTTTTCATACAGCAACGTCAGCTCTGCATAGGTGATCAGTGTAGAATTATTATACGACTTTGGATGTTGCGGACTGCAACCAGTAAGTGAAATACCAAACATCAAAATCCAAATTCCAAGAATAAGAGGTTTGTCATTTCGAGGAGCGAAGCGACGAGAAATCTCGTCTTTGTAATTCAAAATATAAAACGAGATTCCTCGCTCGTCCCGAAAGGACTTCGCTCGGAATGACAATGCTTTAATAATTTTTTGAACTAATCCAAAGTCTGAAATCTGACTACTGTATTCTGGCTTCTCAATTCTAATAATCTGCATAACGGAACTTTCCTTGACTATCTTGGTCAATCTGGGTATATTTATTAACTTTTGATATAAAATCATTCAATTTTAGCTTAAAGTAAAGGATTTTCCCAGAGTTATGGCAACTACCGCAGATCTTAAGAATGGAATTTTCATTCGTTTCAACAATGAATTACACATTGTAGAAGAACACCAGCACCGCACACCAGGAAACCTTCGAGCATTTTATCAAGTAAAAATGAGAAATATGCGTCACGGACGTCTTGTTGAAAACCGTTTTCGTTCAGGTGAAGAAATTGTCGTTGTTCGTGTGGAGAGGAAAAAATACTCATACCTTTATCACGATGGTCAGAGCTATAATTTTATGGATCAGGAGACGTATGAACAGATTCCTGTGGAAGAATCATTGCTTGGCGATGGTGCGAAGTTTTTGAAGGAAGGGGAGATTGTTGAAATTATGTTCGACGGAACCGTTCCTGTTGCTGCAGAGCTTCCGTTTAACGTAAATCTGAAAGTTGTTGAAACTGGTCCCGGCGTTAAGGGGGACACCGCAACCGGGGCAACAAAACCTGCAAAAGTAGAATCCGGCGGTATGGTCAATGTTCCTTTGTTTATTAATGAGGGAGATGTCATTAAAGTTGATGTTCGCACGGGTCAATATCTGGAACGCGTAAAGCAATAGCCATTTCTTCGTCATCATCCATTTATTTTTTGGAGAGTCAATGGACTTAAAATATGTAAAGCAATTGTTGGAGTTGATTGAAAAGAGTAACGTGAATGAGATCGAAGTAGAAGAGAAGGGACAGAAAATTAGAATTACAAAGTCTGCACCACAAAACGTTGTTGCAGGATCACCATACCAAATGGGGATGCCTCAACAACAGTTTGCAGCGCCAGCAGCAGCGGAAGTAAAACCGTCAGCGCCTGCTGCGGCAAGCAAAAAGTATCATGAAGTTAAATCCCCAATTGTTGGAACATTTTATGCATCATCTTCTCCCGAAGCTGCTCCGTATGTTGAAGTTGGTTCGAAAGTGAAACAGGGGGGTGTGTTGTGTATTGTTGAAGCAATGAAGTTAATGAATGAAATTGAAAGTGATATTGCGGGAACGATCGTAAAAATAAATGTTGAAAATGGAAAACCTGTAGAATACGGACAAGTTCTCTTCTTAATCGAACCGTAAGTGTTTGGTTCTTTAAGGTCGGCCCAATGTAAATGAGCCGACCTTTTGATTTAATTTTTGGAGTTTCATTGATCAAGAAAATACTGATAGCAAACCGCGGTGAAATTGCTCTTCGAATCATCCGCGCTTGTAAAGAAATGGGAATCAAAACCGTTGCTGTGTATTCAGAAGCGGATAAATTTTCCTTACACGTTCGTTTTGCCGATGAAGCAATTTGCATCGGTCCCGCACCCGGAAAAGAAAGTTACCTTAAAATCCCCAGAATTATTGCCGCAGCAGAAGTAACCGGAGCAGATGCAATCCATCCTGGTTACGGATTTTTAGCAGAGAACGCAAACTTTGCAGAAATCTGTATCTCATCCGGAATTACATTTATTGGACCGACACCGGAGATGATCAATGCAATGGGAGACAAAGCGTTTGCAAAAGATACAATGCGAAAAGCAAATGTTCCTGTTGTTCCCGGCAGTGATGGGATCATTAAAGATGCTGCAGAGGCAAAACGATTAGCAAAAGAATTTGGTCTACCTGTTATCATCAAAGCAACAGCAGGAGGCGGCGGACGCGGAATGCGTATCGTTCGGGATTTCAACGAAGTCGAAAACTCATTCAACAATGCAAGTGCCGAAGCTGAAGCGGCATTTGGTAATGGTGGATGTTACATTGAAAAATATCTTGAAGAGCCGCGACACATCGAAATTCAATTGCTCGGCGATAAATTTGGAAATGTTATTCATTTAGGTGAACGTGATTGTTCCGTTCAGCGTCGTCATCAAAAATTGATCGAAGAATCTCCTTCGCCCGCTGTTGATGAAGAGCTTCGAGAAAAGATGGGAAGTGCGGCTGTTCGCGGTGCAAAAAGTGTAAAATATCTTGGCGCAGGAACAATAGAATTCTTGCTTGATAAAAATAAGAATTTTTATTTTATGGAAATGAATACGCGTATCCAAGTTGAGCATTGCGTAACGGAAATGGTGACAGGAATCGATCTGATAAAAGAACAGATCAATATTGCCAACGGAAAAAAACTATCGATCAAAAAAATAAAAATGAACGGCCATGCAATTGAGTGTCGTATCAATGCCGAAGATCCAAATCATGATTTCCGTCCGTCACCAGGAAAGATCACCAGTTTACATTTTCCCGGTGGCAATGGCATTCGTGTTGATTCGCATGTCTATACTGACTATATCATTCCCCCGTACTATGATTCAATGATCGGGAAATTGATCGCTCACGGTAAAACCCGTGAAGAAGCAATGGATAAGATCTATATGGCATTGGATGAAACAATTATCGAGGGAGTAAGCACGACAATTCCGTTCCATAAAAAAGTGATGAAGGATGATGTTTTCCGCAGCGGAATTTTTGATACAAAATTTATTGAAACATTTAAATTCAAAGACTAATTACTCGTGTCATCGCGAGTCCCGATGTTCTTAATCGGGACGTGGCGATCTTCAACATTAACTTGAGATTGCTTCGTCGTCCTGAAGAACAGGACTTCTCGCAATGACAAACTAAAAAAGGACTCATCTATGAACTTTCCGGAAAATCTGAAATATACCAAAGACCACGAGTGGATCCGCATTGAAGGAAACGTCGGAACGATCGGTATTACAGAATATGCACAAGGCGAACTTGGTGATATCGTTTTCGTTGAACTTCCTTCCATTGGGAAAAAAATTGAGGCAGGACAATCATTCGGTACGGTGGAAGCAGTGAAAGCAGTCTCTGATTTATATACGCCTATCACCGGCGATGTAAAAGATGTGAACAAAGAAATTCAGGATTCACCTGAGCTAGTAAACAAAGAACCATACGACCGCGGTT
>JANXZD010000320.1 GCA_025355705.1 Bacteroidota bacterium
CAATCGTTTTGTTTGCATCGAAACATTGATAGGGTAAAATTTTTGAATAGTGATATTTGTTGTTGAGTTATACTTTTCAAACATGAATTTCAAACCATAGCTTCTTTGCGTCCAATAATGTTGTGGTTGAAAAAAAATAAAATTACCCAGAGAATGAACTATAAACCTTTTACCTATTTTTTCCACGCCGTATGTCACGTGCGGATGATGACCCAGAAAAATATCAACATTATTCCTGATACACCATTCTGAAAACTTTCGAACATTATCTATTGGTGCGTCATTATACTCGACACCGCCATGATAACTCACGATTACTACATCAACAGAGTCCCGTATCTGATTGATTTTTGTTTTAAGAAGAATAGTATCAGGTGAGGCTATTGATTTTTTCCAATCTCTAAGTGCAATGTTCACAAACGATGTTACCGCAAAGATAGCGATTTTTATATTATTTTTCTCTATTATTAAGGGGTTAAACAATGTTTCTTCACTATTAGACGTTCCGACGAACAGAATGTTCGCTTGTTTAAGATTCTCAATTGTCTCCCCCAACGCTTTATATCCGTAATCTAATGCATGATTATTAGCAGTTGAAACAACATCAATACCTGAATGTTGTAATGTCGTTGTTGCCTCGGGTGGTGCTGTAAAGATCAGATTATATTTAGGATGACCAGTTTCTCCCTTTTGATACGAAACTTGGCATTCTAGATTTGCAAAAACAATGTCTGCAGAATCTTCTTTGATATCATACTTCTCAAATGGATAATCGACGTTGACTTTTAGTATTTTTTGTCCAACAGTTCTGCCAAGATTGATATCTCCAAAAGCAAGAAAGCTCACAGAACTTCTCTTTGGTTTTTGAATATGCTCGACCAATTGTGTGTTTTGTATTGAACTTGCCTGCTTGTATGTCAACAGAACAAGTTCAGTAAGAATGAGAATCGTAATCGCTACAATGCTTGCGATCACTTTTTTGTAACTTTCGGTCAATAAAACCTACCTTTTGATATTGATTAACTTCGGATGGTGAAGAAGAGATAAACGGCAACTCCAGTTGAGAATATTACGATTGCAGGTTCTAGCACAGAATCAAAGAAAGATATTTCAGGTCTTCGAAAACTTGTCAACGGAATAGTTGAATTATTTATTTGTTCTATATTGGAAAAATTTACAGTATCAATCACCGACTCTGAATACTGGTCTGACCAAAGAATCTTACCATCCGCAGGCGTAGAAAATGTTGCGTTAATGGTCAAACGAATTGTTCGTTTTACTTTTTTCTTTCCCAAAAAAGATTCTGTAAATAGCTCTCCAAAAAAAACAGATGATTCTTGGACAGAAAGTTCCAGAATTGTTTCGGGTGTTGTATTGTTTTCAAAAACTGTAATATTTTTTGAAGTTAATCTATTGATAAATTGTTGACGATAAAAGGATGTAAATGTATCAGTACTTACTTTTAATAAGATCGATGGACAGTGTTGAAGTTTTTGAACAATAATTTTGCTAATTATTGAATCACTCAACACATTAAAAATTTCTCTATTCGAAACAGTAGGAATATTTTCAGATGAAACGCAGAGCGAAACATACACTAAAAAAAATACTATGTTTCGCCCTGCTGATTTCATTAAGCGTAGATTCCACGAATCTTTAAAGTTCGTGCAACTTTATCAATAGCAACGATATAAGCACCAATTCGTAACGGTACTTTATGTTTTGTGGCAGTTTCATACACATTGTCAAAAGAAGACTTCATCATTCTTTCTAATCGACGATTAACACGATCGAGTGACCAGAAATATCCAACCCTGTTCTGAACCCATTCAAAATAGGAAACAGTAACCCCCCCAGCATTTGCAAGAATATCCGGAATGACGATAATTCCACGGTCATTGAGAATTTGATCTGCACTTGCAGTGGTTGGACCGTTAGCACCTTCCGAAATAATTTTCGCTTTGATCTTTGCAGCATTCTTCGGTGTAATCTGATCTTCTCTTGCTGCCGGAATTAAAACATCACAATCAAGTTCTAACAATTCCATTTGCGTAATTTTTTCCGCACCTGTAAAACCTGCAAGGGTTTTATTTTTTTGAACATACTCGAGAGCTTTTTCAATATCAATTCCACGCTTATTAAAGTATCCTCCAGTTATATCAGAAATTCCAACAATTTTACAACCTTGCATTTTCATCAATTGCGCAGATATTGAACCAACATTTCCAAATCCTTGCACAACAACGTTTGTCTCTTTTGGCTTTAGACCAATTTTTTCCATCGCACCCATTGTCACAATCATGACTCCACGTCCTGTTGCTTCACGTCGACCAATAGAACCTCCAATAAGAAGCGGTTTACCGGTAACAACACCACTCACTGTTTTTCTCATGTGCATTGAATAGGTGTCCATAATCCAAGCCATTGTTTGCTCGTTTGTACCCATATCCGGTGCAGGAATATCTTTGTCATCACCAAATACTTCCATCATATTTGCTGTATATCGACGAGTTATTTTTTCTAATTCTACTTGAGTAAGTTTTGTCGGATCGCACTTCACACCGCCTTTCGCTCCACCAAAAGGAACATTTAATAATGCACATTTCCATGTCATCCAAGCCGCCAAAGCTTTCACCTCATCGATATTAACATCCGGTGCATATCGTATTCCACCCTTTGAAGGCCCAAGAATATCATTATGAACTACGCGATGTCCTTCGAAAATTTCTACAGTACCATTATCCATTTGGATCGGTATCGAAACTGTCACTTGTTTCACTGGAGTCTTTAAGTACTCGTAGACACCTTTTTCTAACTGTAATATTTCTGCTGCCTTATCAAAACGCAGCATCATTGATTCTAACGGATTATCCGGAGGAAGAATTGGTCCGGGTTCTTTATATTCTGACATATTTTGACCTCTTATTGATTAATGTATAATTACAAAAATAGCTACTTCGAGTTACGATTCAAAGAGTTTTTTAATTGTTGGAGCGTAAATTCTGGTGAGTCATCAATAAAATGCCGCGAAAAACGGCGAGCACGTCGTATTTCATTGGGATCAACTTTAGCAATGATCAAATCTTCATCAAATAACTTCGCTGTTGCAACAGAATCACCGGACGGAGCAACAATTTGAGACCCTCCCCAAAAATTGACTCCATCTTCAAGTCCTACACGATTTGCAAAGACAATATAAGTCGAAAGAAGACGAGCATATACGCGATGTTGTTCGTGGTTTACGGTTGCACTCGTTAATAGATCCGAAGTGCCTGATAATCGCGTTGGACTAGCTGTAAGACTAATAATTACATCTGCACCATCATGAGCTAAAATATATGGAAGAGAAATATGCCACATATCTTCACATATCAAAATACCAAGTTTACCAAACTTTGAATCGAATACGCGAACATCTTTCCCTTGACTAAAGTACCGCATCTCTTCAAACATTCCATATGTAGGGGGATAATTTTTTTTATGGGCTGAATGAACTTTATTATCCTCAAACAAAAATGCTGAATTATATATCCCAAAGTTCACGGCTTCTTCAACAGCACCAACAATAATGGTGATCCGATTGGATAGTTTTAAGAATTCGGTAAAATATTTATTCGGTTCCGCTCGAAGGGCAATATCCCAATTCAAATCTTTTACAGAATATCCGGTTAGACTTAATTCGGGAAAGACAATGATGTCCGCTTTTTTCGTGATCGCTTTTTTCACGAATTCAATGTGGTGCTTTATGTTCTTTTCTAAGTCGCCGACAATTGAGTCTATTTGCGCAACTGCAATTGAATATTTCATCTTAGGAGATCACCACTTCATTTGATAATTCATTCGTATCGCCTGCTTTCATTGGGAATTCTTTTTCCAAAACAACACCAACCTCTTTTACTGTGTGACAAATTCCTTCAACAAATTTATTACTGCGAAAATATTCTGCCATTTTCATCGCAAGAACATCCCAAAATTCTTTTGAAACTTTTTTATTGATACCTTCATCTCCAATAATTTGGAATTTTTTATCACTGATCAAAAGATAAATCAGAACAGCCGTCTTGTCTCTTGTCTTTTCCATTCCAAGTTCATGAAAATTCTTTACGGCTAGTTCATACAACGACAATTTGCGATCTCGAAAAGATCTGGTTTTATGAATACTGACACGGATCTCCCCAATCGTTTGTTTTTCAACTTCTGAAATAACCGAAGCTATTTCTGTCATTTCTTCCCGTGTCAATATATTTTTTG
>JANXZD010000334.1 GCA_025355705.1 Bacteroidota bacterium
GTAAGCCTCTTCAATAAAAAAAGAATTATCTTCGATTGCTTCTGCAAATTGTTGTGCGCGTGATGATTGGGAGAACATGAAATAAATTGCAAATAATATCATTATTCGATTCATGCTGATTCTTTTCATTGAATATTGTTCCAATGCAGATAAAGTGACGACTACACACTATGTTAAGACTATGTTCATTGGATTTTCATTCAATACGTATTTATTTGTAAATGAAATGTCAATCAATTTAAACAACCAGCACAGGAATCGATAAATTATGTCGAACTTTCGAAATAGAAGTTCCAAAGATCAAATCTTCAATACCATGGTGGCGATGTCCTCCCATTACCAAAAGATCAATATGATGTTCACTGGAAAGACGGACAAGTTCCTTGGCAACCTTGCCGTAACCAAGCACAGGCTGGACTTTGATGCCCGATAGTTGTAACTGCGCCGCAATTTCATGCAAGAATGTTTCATCGCTTCGTACTTCTTTGTCGTCCGCCTCTTTCCCAAAAAGCTGAACTGTCACGCCCTCTACAATATGGAATAAAATCATCTCAGCGTTATGCTGTTTTGCTAAGGTGAGGGCATGTCCAAGAACTCTGCTGTCGGTTACAGTATGATCGATTGCAACACCGATACGCTGATATTTTGCAGGATTCATCTCAAGGACAGATATTTGGTGAGGAATTTTCTTTCGTTTTTTTCGCCACGCTTCCGGTAATGAAATATAGATTAGAAGAAGAAAGATGAAAATGACAACAGGAACAACCGTTATCATCAGCCAAATTGCATTTCCTTCAGAAGATTGTATCCACTCCCAAAGAGTTTGGATAACAAGGCGTCCATTGAGAGCAATAATAATTATTGCCGTTGTCCATGATAGAATTTTGACCCATAATTTATTCACGAATGGTCCCATTTTTGATCTATCGCTGGTAAATTGAATAAGCGGAATCACGGCAAATGATAATTGTAAACTTAATATCACCTGGCTCAGAATAAGTAATCCATATGAACCTTCATCTCCTTTTACAGCAATGACAATGACTGCTGGAACAATAGCGATTGAACGTGTTATAAGTCTGCGGACCCATGGACGAATGCGTATATGTAAAAACCCTTCCATCACAATCTGTCCTGCAAGTGTACCTGTTAATGTAGAGCTTTGTCCTGAAGCAAGTAAAGCAACTGCAAAGAGTGTACTTGCTGCCGTAGTGCCGAGAAGCGGAGTTAATAATTTAAAAGCCTGCTGAATTTCTGTTACGACGATTCCATTTTTAAAAAATACAGTAGCTGAGAGAATTAGAATTGCAGCGTTGACGAACAATGCTGCATTGAGTGCAATGGCTGTATCAATCAAATTATATTTACACGCTAATTTTTTCCCTTCATCGGTCTGTTCCACAAGTCGAGTTTGAACAAGCGCAGAATGAAGATATAAATTATGCGGCATTACTGTTGCGCCGATGATACCGATTGCGATAAATAGACTTTCACCATTGATGTGTGGTATCAATCCTGATGCAAGCGTCCCAAGCTCGGGTTTTGCAAGAAAAAGTTCGATTCCGAAACAAATACCCATTGTACCAACCAGCATGATAATGAAAGCTTCCATCTTTCGTATGCCGAATTGTTGAATGACAAGAATGAGAATCGTATCAAACCCGGTGATAATAACGCCATAGAGCAATGGAATATGAAATAAAAGGTTCAATCCAATCGCTGTTCCAAGGACTTCGGCAAGATCACATGCTGCGATAGCAATTTCGCAAAGGATCCATAGAGTATACGCCACAAAAGGGGGATAATTTTCCCGGCATGACTGTGCCAGATCACGCCCAGTAACAATTCCAAGTCGTGCAGAAAGAGTTTGCAACAGAATCGCCATCATGTTGGACATAACAATTACCCACAATAGCTGATATCCGAATCGTGCACCCCCTTCAAGATCGGTTGCCCAATTTCCGGGATCCATATATCCGACACTGACAAGATAGGCGGGACCGGCAAAGGCAAAAAGCTGTTTGAAAAGACCCGCATTTTTTGGAACGTCAACACTTCGGTGGACCTCAGATAGTGAAACAGATGTTTTTTCCATATTTGCTTTATTTTTAGTTATACATTTTCGACAAAGATATTTTCAGCGATCGTGGAACTGATGTTGATCTCTTTGGCATTGATCTTTATTAGCATAGAATTGTCAAAATTCATTTTTTGTTTTATACGGATTTCTTTGTTCAGCGAAATACCGATGGAAGAAACATATTGAAGCATCTCTGAATTTGAATCACTGACACGCAGAACTCGGACTTTAGAACCTTCGGTTGCTTCGTTCAATGGATAACTCATCGAACATTGAATCTCTCCTTCTTTTGTCGGGATCGGATCACCATGCGGATCGATCGATGGATGACCGAGCACGTGATCGATCTTTTCCTCCATTTTATCGGACATGATATGTTCGAACCGTTCCGCTTCATTGTCGATCTCATCCCATCCAAAATGCAGAACTTTCACAAGGAACATTTCCCATAATCGATGTTTTCGTATAATGCGAAGCGCAAGTAATTTTCCTTCTTCAGTCAGTTCAACGCCTTTATAGGGAGTGTGTGTTAACGTTCCTTCTTCTGCAAGTTTTTTGATCATTTCAGAAACTGAAGCGGGGGAAATTTGCAGTTTTTCCGAAAGAGAGGAAGTGGTCACTTTTCCTTCATTGAAAGAAAGTTTATAAATATTCTTTAAATAGTTTTCAATTTGTTCGCTTGCCATAATTGTCCTGTTTTCGTAATTGACCGTCACCGTAAAGGTGACAGTCAACTGTTGTTAATCATGCTCACAGCCGCATGTGTCGCTTAGCGATTCTGCTTTTTCAAAACATTCTCTTCCTTCTTTGATCGAAAAATATACAATTCCAATTGCCCCCGCAGCATCGATGTAAGGAATATGAAATGTTTCAAACAAAAAACTCGACGCAAGAAGTGTGATTGACATGTAAATGCAAACGACATTGCAGTTTGCATCTGCAATAATAGCCTTCGAATCCAATTGTTTGCCGACTTTCTTTTTGTAATACACAAGAATCAGCATTGCTATAATTGAAATAAGTGAAATGATGACTCCCCAAAATGTCGATTCAGGTTGTCGGTTTTGCATCACAGAGAAAATAGCAGAAATCAATAATCCGCCGGATAATATGTAGAATGACCATCCAGTGATCTTTAAAGCAGTAATTTCAAATGGGCCCTTTTTGCTGAGCGGGTTATTTGCAATTCTAAAGATCATTGCCGCAATTCCGATTCCGGAAATTGTTTCAATGAAGCTGTCCACTCCGAAACCGAACAGAGTGAGCGACTCATCCGAATAACCTATCATGGTGGAAATAAGCCCTTCGGCAATATTATAAACGATTGTAAAGAGACTTAGGTACAAAACGAAATCGTAAAGTTTTTTATCCTTGGGAATTACTGAAGTTTGGGCATTTGATATTTCCATGGTTTCCTTAGCGTATTATTTAGGTGCACCTAAATTTAAGTCAAGGAATAACAAAAGTCAAGGTATTTCAAATTACAATTGAAATAATTCAGGAAAAAAGAGGAAAAACGAATGTTTGATTACAAGCTAAGCTTATTTATCACCAAATATTTTTAACCATTCATCAATTTGTGCATTGGTAAGCGGTGCATCGGATTTCTCTGTAACGGAATCGCTTGTTTCGGAAAGGAGATTTGCAAAATAATTTGAAGTATGAGTTTGGCAGGAACAGACTTTTGCAAAATTTAAAATCTCTCTATCCGATGAAATGATGACGAGTAATGGACGATTTTTTGAATGCTCGATCATCTGTTTGATCTTAGCATCGGCATTAAGAGGTGATGAGAAAATTACATGAAGAGGTGCGTGGTTGGATTGTTTGGAAGCTTTGTTCGGTGTAACGCCATCAAAAACAATTGTGCAGCGAATTTTTTTTCGATGTGTCAATTGTGCGATGGAATGAATTAACAATTCTCGTGCAGTTTCTCCGTTGTGTGCGAGTGTTTTTTTAAGGGCCGGAATTGCGTGAACAAGATTATAGCCATCGATGATGTAATGAAGTTGATTCACGATCACTCTATTTTTTCAAAATCATGAATACGTTTCATATTCACACCAATTGCTTTTCCCGAAGAACCTTTTTCAAAGATATCTTTGAATTTTGCTCCCCACACAATTTCATCAAAACGATACGAAGAACGAGAATGAACTGTTTGCGAATATGTTTCATCAGTTGCAGTAATCAAAACGAACATCTCGGCTTCGGAGTTTTCCAGATATTCATAATCTTTATTGTGCAGCGGACTCTTTTCGTCGATCTCATGAACAATCGTCCAATGAAGAGGAAAGAACGTTACTTTTTGTCGGTCCAATGGAAGTGTATGGTATTGTCGTAATTTTCGACCATCTTTTTCATGCATCAATGATAAAATTATCTGCGCTTCGATATTGATCAATTGACTTGTGCGCTGGTTGATGATCCGTACCATCAGAGCTTTTCCATCTTTGAATGGTGCTATAACCGCATTGTTGCTATACAATATCTTCGCATTCGGTCGTGCGAATCGGGCAAACAACAATCCTGTTGACATTGCAGCGCAAAAGAGACCGAAGAATGCTTCAAAAGTCATCATCCAATTTGCAGTAAAGTTTCTCGGATTCAACGCACCGTAACCGATAGTAGCAAAAGTTTCCACACTGAAGAAAAAACAATTCCAGAAATGATTGGTCATCGTTGTGCTCTCGGTTCCATTCAACGCATCAGTTCCGGCAAAATAATATCCGAAGGCGAATATAAAATTGACGACGACATAAAAAGCAGCCATCATGGAAAGGAACTTTGTCCATGATATAGTAATGAGCCAATGATACATGCTCATTGATTTGATAATGGACATTCCGTCCCGATCGACATTGAACGTTCCGTCGCGGTTCATCATTCTGCTGTTTGCCTGTTGAGAGAGGCGTGAACCGAATCCTAAATCATTTTTATCTTCACGAATTTGTGGTGCATGTTTATATTTTTTCATAAACGATTATATAGTGTACGATATTGAAAGTAGTAGTTTACTTTTAGTGAAGTACCGGATGTTTCAAATGATGATTTGTCGCATCTTGATATTTCTTTGCCACGGCAAGAAGCGTTCCTTCGTCGAACAATTTGCCCGTAAACGTGAAACTGACAGGCAACCCTTTCTTATTGAATCCATTGGGAATTGTAACACTGGGATGACCAGTTAAGTTCGTCAGTAATAGATTATCGCCTTCGAGCGACGGTGCAATATAGAGATCGATGGTGTTCTCTTTAATGATTTTATCCATTTCTTGAATGATCATTGAACGAACGCGGTTTGCCTGAACATATTCTGTTGCCGATAAAAATCGTGAAGTTCGGAAAATGTTCGGCCAATTTCCTTTTCCCTGAAGGACTAATTGTGAATCTTTCCGGCTTCTTGTCAGTTCATCGAATGCAGCTGAACACTCGGCATCAAGAATAAATGAAATGCTTCCGATAGGATATTTTGGAAGTTCGATGGGCACTAATGTCGCTCCAAGTTTTTTCAGGAGAACAATTGCGGAATCGTTGAATGATTTTTCTTCTGAGACACTGTCAAAATCCGCTTTTATATATCCGATGCGGATTTTTTTCATGGAAATTTTCTTTGGCTCATAGGAAAATGGAACGTCGTATACCGTAGGATCAATTCCGTCAGGTCCATAGATCGCGTTGAACACAAGCGCGCAGTCTTCAACTGTTCTGCAGATCGGACCGAGTTTATCCATAGACCAACTGAGTGCCATCGCGCCGACACGGCTGACACGGCCATATGTTGGGCGAAAACCTGTTGTGCCGCAAACGGTTGAAGGAGAAACGATCGAGCCCCACGTTTCGGATCCGATAGAGAATCCAAGAAGTCCGGCAGCGGTTGCCGATGCAGAACCGGCCGAAGAACCACTTGAGCCTTGCGTTGTATCCCACGGATTGCGAGTCATGCCGCCGAACCAAACATCATCCATTGCAAGTTCACCCATTGAAAGTTTTGCCACAAGTATTGCACCGGCTTCTTCCAATTTTTTTATAACAGTTGCATCGTTATCGAACGATTGATCTTTATATGGAACAGAGCCCCATGTTGTTGGGAATCCTTTTTTGGAAAGAAGATCTTTTGCCCCGTATGGTATTCCATGGAGCGGTCCGCGGTAGTGTCCGGACGCAATCTCTTTGTCCGCACGTTTTGCTTGGAGAAGAGCGAGTGAATCAGTAAGCGTGATAACACAATGCAGCATCGGAGTATATTTTTTTAACCGTGCAATGTAGAATTTCGTCAGTTGTTCGGATGTGATCTTTCGTGATTTGATCAGTGAAGCAAGTTCTCCGACAGAATAAAATGCGAGATCATCCATATTGTTTGGAAGTGATACATTCTTTACACCATTGGGAACAAATTTGCTTTTACCGGCCAGAAGTTTCATTCCTATTGGAATTGGATTGAACAATACCGCCGGCATAACATTGTAAGGAATGTGCACGCTGCGTATCCGCAGATAACTGTCGCGCCGATATGTTAGATCGTCGAGCATGGAATCACGCTGTGCTTCGGTGAATTGTAATCCAATGATCCTTTCGGCAGACACCACATCACGAGTGGTGATGGAATCCTGTGCAATCGAGAAAGTGCAAAGGGAAATTAATAGAATTGAGAAATGTTTCATACATACTCCTTATACTGTTATCGTAAATCCAATCTCATTGTTTGTACCCGATCGCGATAAAAACCGAGCGAACGAAGCACCTCCGAATAATCGGATTCTGATGGGCGAAGATTATTACAATACTCAATAACAATATCGACTCTTTCAGGATATGATACACGAATATGATTGATGAATTGTAGCAATGCTTGCGTGATGGAGTCCATCTCAGTGGTGGGTTCTCTTTTTGAATTTGAGAGGAAGAATATTCTTAATCCAAAATTCTCAATCCATACAATGGGTTCACCATTAGTAAAGATAATATAGTTTCCCGCCAACCGTGAAATTCGTGGATTAATATTAGTGAATGTGGAATCCACCTTTACGGTGGACTCCACGTTTAGTTCTGCGAGAGGTACATCAATTCCAACTCCATAAGGATTGGCAGGATCGCAAGCATTTAGAACGACGGGTAATTCGTTGTTCTGATTGGTAGATTTAATTTCATCAAGCATTCGCACGGCATCCGGCAGCGCAAATTGCATTCCAGAAAGACCTTCAACAAAATATCCGCGTCGAATTTCACCGCGCATTTCCATTCGTTGAAACTCCATCGCCAAAATTGACCATGTCATAAAATTCTCTTCGCGTTTGACAATTTCGCGAGCCACAATTCCATAGCGGAGTAGTATTTGCTGTGCCTGTCGTTGAATTTTTTCTTCGTCAGTAACATGTGCGCCAAGAATACTTTTTGTATGAACGAGTGACCAACGGCCATTCCATCCCGGAACCTGTTTGAAAGCCTGACGAACGCTTTTCATTGCAACGGATTTGAGAGGATTTCTGTGTGGATTCACAATTTCGATCCGTTCTGCCGGAAGTTCGGACTCGGAAGCACGATATCGCTTGACGTTCAATACTTCATCAACAACATCGTTTGTAACTAGTCCGCTCCAAAATAATTCTGACAGTGTCCTATTAATCGTTGAAAGCGAATAAGAAGTATGTTCGCGAACATCGGATAGAAATGATGCGCCATTCTCTTTGAAAAATTCATACACATCCAACGCTTGTTTTGATAATCCATCAAGTAATTGTTCTTTTGGTTCAATGAAAAAAGATCCTTCCCGGCGTCCGATCCATTCTGATCTTCCGGTATTTGTTCCTATACAGAAATATTCTCCGCGTTGTGTGAATTGTCTCAACAATTTTCCGTCATATCGTTGAAGACGCGTGCGAAATATTTCCGCTTCCCATAATTCCGACGAAAGAGCAAAACCTTGAAACTTATCAAGCACAGTATGCAATCCATCATTATCCCGTTCCTGTGTGGAAGGATGGCGATGCTGCCATTTCAGAAGCAACTGAGTGAACTGAGCAATTGTTGCAGGTTTGATCTCTTTGCGCAGAATTGAAATTGATGCACGATGGATCCGTTCGAAATTTGGACGGTAACACCATTGTTGTTCATTGGTTTCGTTTGTCAAAATACCATGAACGATGTTCTGAGTTTTGGATAATGCTTCTAGAATATTCTCACATTCAATGTTCCCGAGACCGAATCGTTGAGCGATCACAGTTGTGGTAAGTGTTCCATGTGAACACAACATTCGCAGTATAACGTATCGCAACGCTTCAACTCTGTTGAATTCTTTATCGGATGTAATCCCAGTTAACGTTTCAATCCATTCTATCGGAAAGCGTGCAAACGGTCTATATATCAATAACTCTTCTGTGAGGATAAAATATTCTTTGTCTCTGATCACTATCAGAGAAATAATATTTCTTGTCCGTAATTGCTGAATGAACTCCTTGTTTTCCACACGATCCACTAATTCCGTTTCGGTTAATTCTCCCAACCGTAAAAGAATCTCCATCAGTTCTTCTACTGAACGTGCTCGTCGTGTTAATGCCGTGAACTGTAATTGCTCTTCAACTTTTTGCACCGCATCGGTTCGAACCACCGTTTTTAATTCTTCGATGTTTACAACTTTGGAAATCAATTCTCTGTTCAATGAAGCGAATTGCTGTTTCGACATATCTTTCGGATCATCCCCTTGATAGATATACACTGCAGCAAAATCGAATAACAATGTTGATGCAAACGGAGAAGGGGTCTCGTTCTGAACTGTATGAATATGGATCTCTTGCAATTCAATTTTTGTGATGATCTC
>JANXZD010000340.1 GCA_025355705.1 Bacteroidota bacterium
GAAATCCTAAACTTGATTCATTGCCTGTTCCACCCCCGAGATCTGAGTAGACACTATCCCTTGCAATCCCCGGACCATATCCGACAACTTCTGCAGTTGCAAAATGCAGATGCTCACCTTTGGTCATTCGATAAGGACCAAAAACATATCCGTGGGCAACCGGCTGTTTCCATCCCAATGTCCATGAAGGTTTTGCACGTCCTTTCCAATATGCCCATGCTGACGAATTGGAATATTTTGTGACAAATCCAGTTGAATCTGCCGCACCGTTAAACGGCGATGTTTTCCGGGAAGAAATATCCAGCCAACTTTGGATTTTACTTATATCGACATTTGCATTTTCATAGCGGTTTGTGTAAGGCTGCTTTATCTTGTTATTCGCGTCCCACACATAATTACTATCGGACGTTTTCGGATAGTTTGTTTGACCCTTCAATGAGAGATGATCATAATCATAGTGCAGTGGAAAAATACCAACAGCCTGCGGTGAATTTAATCCACCGCGTTCACCTTGCTGTGACCATAAATTAAAAAATGTTTGGTCGGTTTCCGGGTTTCCGTTTCTATAGTGATTATATGACATCCACCGTTTCAAATCATAACGAGCGTACATATCTTTGCTTCGCATATCACCTTCGGCCCATCTATTGTACACTCGTTCATAACCGAACATCGAAGGAGAAAGTCCATATCCCCACCCAACAAAACCATCAGTATAATCTACTGTATCTGTATTGACGATATCATATTCATAGATGATAAAGCTGTTGTACCCCGGAAAACTCCACGCGCGGCTCGTGAGAGTAATCTCGAATTTTAAACCAACTGTACTCCATTTTGAAACAATAATTTCTTCTGCCTCATTCGGATTATATGATGCATTAATTTGACCATTTGCCAGTACCGGATAATTTTCAGTCCGAATTATAGAACCAGGATTGCTATACACACCTGCGACGGTTACTGCTTGACCGTTGCCTGCTGTAGTAACTCCACCGCATGCAATGATTTTGCTTACACCATTTTTAAACCCGCTAATATAAAATCCTCCACCGAAAGAATTGTGGTGTCCTTTGAACGTGTAATTATTTAATGTAATCTGCGAATTCGGCGGCCACTCCATGGATGAATACCCATCAGCAATTCCGGCATCACCTCTATCGGCAGCTCTTCCCAGTTCGCCGGTATTATACACTGTTTGGTGAAGCATACTTCGCGTATGGTTTTGAGAATTTCGTGTTTGCGATAGAATTATTGTAGTAGCAATCACAAACAAAAAAGTTAAACTCTGAATAGATTTCATTGTTACCATCTTTTTTTTGTTTTACGTTGTTTAGAATTCAAGAATTAGTCCAATATTGTACGAACGGGGAGAATTATCATAAATTAAAAATGATTGATCCACCGGAAAAATTGAATTCCTATTCGTATCATTCCAATAGAGCACGCCATTGTTTTTGTCATCAACAGGGTAGCGATCATATGATTCAACTAAATTATTTGTTTGCCCTGCATTAATTTTAGGAAAGAGATATGAGTAATTTAAAATTTTGTCGCTGAAAAGATTGAATACTTCGGCGTAGAACGTAGCTTCTGTTCCAAAGAAATTGTGAATTTTTTTAGTCAACTTTAGATTTGTATTATATTCTGCAGGAGTTCGAGCACCGTTCGTAAGTTTTGTATTTGTTGATGATGTATATGGACGTCCGCTTCGTGCAAATGAGTTCGTGGAAAGAGCTACATTCCCAAGTGGATATGTATCAAAAAGTTCCGGACCCATTTCTTCATCGGTTAAATACGCAAGTGTTACGACGAGATTGTGTGTCCTGTCAAAATCCAAGATAATATCTCGTCTCGGAATATTTTGAATTCCAATGCTAACACCTCCAGAGCCATCTCTTGTAAACACCGGAGATGCATTCGAAACCGTTGCGCTTTTTCCGGTCGCAACACCAAATTGATAGTTAATTGATCCCGTAAAATTGCTTCGTCGTTTTGTTATTGCAACACGAAAGCCACGAATATCAGCATAATCCCTGTTGAAATATGAAGTATATGACACACCTATTTTGGGGTCGGTAAATATTGCTTGTTCTATAAGATTGCTCACATCTTTATAATATCCGCTTACATCGAGGGTAAAGCCTTCTCCCAAACCTTGAGTAACACCAACGTCATAACTGTTGGTTGTTTGCGGCTTTAATAGTGGATTACCAATTGTGAAAGAGCTGCCGTTATATGATAATGTCGATGCAACAATATATTGAAAAGATGGACGTTGCATAAATGAACCGTAATTGAGATGAAACACTGTGTTCTCATTTATTGGAAATGAAATTCCTGTTCTCGGTTGTAATCTTCCCAAGATCGGCGGTTTTGCTTTAGGCGCAAGATTTGGATCTCGCAGATTGGTAGGATTTCCAACAGAGTCCGGCACATTGAACGGATCGAATTGATTCAGATAATAATCCTTGTCCGCGCTCCAGAGATCAAACCGCAGACCGATATTAGCAATCATTCCCTCAAATTCCATCTTGTCTTGAATATAAGCACCAAGTTCAAATGGTTTTGCATTGTAATTCCGAGTCTGTAATGTTGCTGCAACACCGGTGTTTAAGTATCCTTTTGAATCTATGGAATACAAATTCAATTGTGCACCGCCGTTCAACAAATGAGAAGTTGTAATCTGGCTTGTTAACGAAGCTTCCAACGAAACTGTCAATGTTTTTTCTCTCCGAAAATCGTCCGTCCCGCGTTGGTATGTAAAAAAATCAGGTCCCGAAACATACGTTGGTAAATAAGAAGCACTTGAAATGGTCGAGATCCCTAATAATGAATCAG
>JANXZD010000352.1 GCA_025355705.1 Bacteroidota bacterium
GTCGTTGAACAAATTGTTGGTGCAATGCCAAAGAAAAGTTTAGTTGAAAAGATTAGCCATCATATGAATTAAAAATACGAATTTTCGGAGACATTCCATAATTTTTTGAAATGAGAAAATACTTATCCCAATTGATAAAAAATCCCGCAAAAAAGCGGGATTTTTTATCAATTGGATCGATTTACGTATTTTTAATTCATATGATGGCTAATCTTTTCAACTAAACTTTTCTTTGGCATTGCACCAACAATTTGTTCAACGACTTTTCCGCCTTTGAAGACAAGCATTGTGGGAATGCTGCGAATTCCGAATTGCTGAGATATTTGGGGGTTTGCATCAACATCAAGTTTGCCGAACTTCATTTTCCCAACGTACTCACCTGCAAGTTCTTCAATAATTGGTGCAATCATCTTACAAGGACCGCACCATGTTGCCCAAAAATCAACAAGCACTGGTGTCTGTGAGTCCAATACTTCATTCTTAAAGTTTCCATCTGTAACTTCTACAGGTTTCATTATTGCTCCTTTTATGTGAATCCGGCGTTAGGTCCGATTCGATATTATTTATGAAAGTTTAATAGCATGATTGCCAAGCAGTTCTTGCACGCTTTCTACAAATTCGGTTGTAGGATTAATGTTATACTTCCGTGATAAGAATACCTGCTGTTTTTCAAATTCTCTTCCAACAACATTGAAATAACAATTACAGTTCCCTTTGTTCTTTTCCATTAATTCACGAAGATTTGCAAGTGTAATATCGGTAACTTCATCCGCATTGAGCAAGAAGAAAATTTTCTTGGCATATTTTTCACGAACAGCATCCATCGGTAATATCTCATCAACAATGATCTTAATGATATCACCGCTCACTTCCCCTTTTCCCTGCACCAAAATCATCTTCTCTTCTTCTAACAATTCAATATTTTTCTTATAGACACTGGAAAATACAACACACTCTGCTTTCCCGGTAAAATCTTCGATGGTAATGAATGCCATCGTGTTCCCTTTTTTATCAATCTTCTTTTTGATGCTTGAAATAATGCCCCCTGCCTTCACTGTTCCACTTTTCATTCCTTCAACATCACCGAGATGGACCGAGGCAAACGCATTAATTTCCTTCTCATATTTTAACAATGGATGGCCTGAAACGTAAAATCCAAGAACTTCTTTTTCCTTTGCCAATTTCTCTGCATCTTTCCACATCGGAATGTTCGGAAGCTGAGGTTCATGATTTATTTTGATCGTTGCGTGGGAATCACCACCGAACAAACTGTCTTGACCTCGTTCTTGCTGCTCTTGAGCGCCCGCCGCTGACTGAGCCATTTGTTCAACGGATTTATACAACTGTGCTCTGTTTTTACTGATCCCGTCAAATGCTCCTGCCAAGACAAGACCTTCAATTGTTTTTTTAGTGCAAATATGAAGATCAACTTTCATACAGAAATCATACAGTGAAACGAATTTTCCTTTTTCGGAACGGGCACGAACAATTGCATCTACTGCATTCGACCCAACATTCTTAATTGCGGCAAGGCCAAAACGAATTCCCCCTTTTGTTACCGTAAAATCACGTTCACTCTCATTCACATCTGGCGGTAATACTTCAATCCCTGTTTTGCGGCAGTCATCAATAAATAAAACGATCTTGTCAGTATTACTTATTTCTGACGTGAGCGTTGCCGCCATATACTCTGCCGGGTAATGGGCTTTTAAATATGCTGTCTGAAATGCAATAATAGAATATGCAACGGAGTGCGATTTATTGAATCCATAGCTTGCAAATTTTTCAATTAAATCGAATATCTCACCTGCAAGTTTAGCACTCAGTTTATTTGCGCTCTGAGCACCTTCGATAAACTCGGCTTTAAGATCCTCCATGATCTTTTTATCTTTTTTTCCCATCGCACGACGCATCAAATCTGCTTTAGCGAGCGTGAAGCCTCCAACATCCGAAGCGATACGCATTACTTGTTCTTGATAAACGATAACGCCGTATGTTTCTTTTAAAGTGTCTTCAAGTTTGGCATGGAGATATTCGATTTTTGCTAGACCATGTTTCCGTTTGATGAAATCGCCGATGTTTTCCATCGGACCAGGACGATACAACGCATTCATTGCGGTAAGATCGCTGATCGAATTCGGTTTCAACTTGCGAAGCCAATCCTGCATTCCGGAACTTTCAAACTGAAAAACAGCAACCGTTTGTCCTTTGGTAAATAGATCGAATGTTTTTTGATCGTCTTCGGGTAGTTCATCAATATTGATTTCAATGCCATGATTCTTTTTGATTTGCTCAAGTGCATTCTCAATAACTGTTAACGTGCGCAAACCGAGAAAATCCATTTTGAGAAGCCCGGCATCTTCAAGACCCTTCATCGTGAATTGCGTCATCAATTCAGTAGAAGGTGTCCTATACATCGGAACCAAATTACTTAGTGGCTCAGGCGAGATTACAACCCCGGCAGCGTGCATACCAGCATTACGATTCATTCCTTCAAGCACTTTGGCAACTTCAAACATCTGCTGAATCTTCGGATCGGCATTCTCTTTGAATGGTTTAAGATCAGGAAGTGTATCCAATGCCTCTTGAATACCCATGACCTTTCCTTGAAAGGTTGGAATTTGCTTTGTAATACTTTCCACAACGGAAAGCGGAATACCAAGAACACGGGCAACATCTTTTAGTACGGCTTTTGAAGAAAGGGTTCCGAATGTGATGATCTGAGCTACATTTTCTTCACCATATTTTTCACGGACGTACTTAATAACGATATCACGTTTCCAATCCGAAAAATCAACGTCTATATCAGGCATTGAAATACGATCAGGATTTAAGAAACGCTCAAATAGAAGATCATATTTCAATGGATCGACATTCGTAATCTGGGTAGCAAATGCCACAATACTTCCTGCGGCACTTCCACGTCCGGGTCCAACCATCACTCCCCTATCACGTGCCGCCTTAATAAAATCAGCAACGATCAAAAAATAACCGGCATATCCCATTCGATTGATGACGCTGATCTCATGACGCATTCGAGCATCGATAGCAGGAGTAATTTCTTTATATCGTTTGTGCAGTCCTTCCCACGCAATCTTTTTGAGATATTCTTCCAGCGTAGAAACGCCAGCATCTGCAGGAATTGGAAATTTAGGCATTTGATTCTCGCCCAAATTCAATTTCAGATTACATTTTTCAGTGATCTCGAGAGTATTGGCAATTGCATCGGGGAATTCCTTAAACAATTCGACCATTTCCTTTTCAGACTTGAAATAGATCTGATCGGTTCCGTAACGAAGATTGGTGATATCCGGAGCATCATTGACGCTTGCTTCGGGAATAAGAAGCATGATATTGTGCGCAATTGCATGTTCACGCTTAACATAGTGAGTGTCGTTCGTTGCAACAAGTTTAATATTCAACTCTCTTGCAATCTTCGGCATGTCGCGAAGAACGATCTTTTCTGCCGGAATTCCGTGATCTTGAAGTTCCAAATAGAAATCATCACCAAAAAGATCTTTATACATCTTTGCGATCTCTTTTGCTTCTTCGTAATCACCACTGATCAATGGACTTGCAACAACTCCGCCGGCGCAGGCGGAGAGACAGATAAGTCCTTCGTGATGTTTTGAAAGAAGATCAAAGTCAATTCGAGGTTTATAATAGTATCCTTCGGTATGACCGAGCGTTACAAGTTTGATAAGGTTTTTGTAACCAATAATATCCTTACATAAAAGAATAAGATGATGATAATCTCGTTTCTTTTTTGCTTTACCCTCTGAAACAAGCAGATCATTCCCATCATCCTTCTCTTTTGATTTATTGAAGCGACTACCTTTTGTAAGGATATACACTTCACAACCAATGATCGGTTTAATATTGCTCTTTTTTGCTTTCTTATAGAATTCGATCGCACCAAACATGACACCGTGATCGGTTAAAGCAACGGCAGGCATATTATTATCAGCCGCTGCTTTTAAGAGGGTTTCAACCGTTGATGCACCGTCCAGCAGAGAATAGTGCGTATGATTATGAAGGTGTATAAATTGGGACATTCTTAATATTTCAAGATTACAAAATTGCAAAATTACAATATTGAAAAGTTCACTTACTCTTTAACAAATTTTGTTATTTCTTCGATTATCGTATCAATAGGAACAGTTTTCCGTTCACCTGAATTCCTGTCTTTCATTTCAATTTGGCCGTTCTTTAAATTCTTTTCACCAACAATAACTTGTAACGGCATTCCCAGAAGATCAGCATCTTTGAACTTAAATCCGGGACTTGCATCAGTTCTGTCATCAAACAAAACGGAAATCCCATTCTGCTTAAGTTTGGAATAGATCTCTTCCGATTTGCCAACAACAGATTCTGAGTTCATATTTACGCAGATCAAATGCACATGATACGGAGCGATTGATTTCTGCCATTTGATACCGAACTCATCGTGATGCTGTTCGATATGACACGCAACGATTCTTTCCACACCAATTCCATAGCTTCCCATGATGATCGGATTTTCTTTTCCATCTTTATCGAGAAAATTAGCTTTCATTGCAACGGAATATTTCGTCCCTAATTTAAAAATATGTCCGACTTCAATTCCTTTTACAATGCGCAGTTTTCCTTTTCCATCCGGCGAAAGTTCTCCCTCTTCCACAGAGCGAAAATCGTGATATGATTGAACCTTTGCATCCCGTAGGAGATCAAGATTGAGCAGATGATAGTCATTTTTATTAGCCCCGCAGACAAGTCCGTTCGCATTTTCAATTCGCTTATCGGCAACAATAATAAAGTTTTGCAAACCCACTGGACCAATTGAACCTGCATCAGCACCGGTGAACTTCGTTAATTCTTCAGGCTGAGCAGGACGAATATCTTGACCGAACACGGCTTGTAATTTTGATTCATTCAATTGATCGTTACCAAGCATCAATACAAGGATGGGTTTATTGTCATTAATAAATATTAGCGACTTTGCACATTGTGTAGTCGATAATTTCAAAAATGCTGCAACTTCATCAATAGATTTACAATTCGGAGTATGGACTTCTTGAAGCGGCTTACTTTCTGCAGTGCGTTCTGCTTTGGGAACATGTGAAGACGCAATCTCAACATTTGCGGCATATCCGCTCTCCACACAAACAGCAAGATTATCCTCACCTGCATTAGATTCCACCATAAATTCTTGTGAACCACTGCCACCCATCGCACCGCTTGACGCACCGACAACATAGAAGTTCAGACCGCATCGAGTATAGATCTTTTTATATGCTTCAGCATGAAGATCGTAACTTTTATCTAATCCTTGCCATGATGAATCCATACTGTAAGAATCTTTCATCGTAAATTGCCTGCCACGCAACACTCCAGATTTCGGTCGTGGTTCATTTCTGAACTTTGTCTGAATCTGATACCATATCTGTGGCATTTGGTTGTGCGACTTCACATGATTCTTTGCAATGTTGGTGATTACCTCTTCATGTGTTGGCGCCAACACCATTGCTCGATTTTTAATATGGAACATAATATCGCCGAATGCTTTTACACGATCCGTTTCTTCCCACAGCTCAATGGGATTCAGTGCCGGAAGATGGAATTCCTGTCCGCCAATTGCATCCATTTCTTCACGGATGATATTCATTACTTTTTTCATCACCGAATAACCGATCGGCAAGAATGAAAATATCCCAGCAGCAAGCTGGCGCATTAATCCGGCTCGAATCATTAATTGATGGCTAGGAATCACTGCATCAGAGGGAACTTCTTTTACCGTTGGAAAAAAACCTTTTGATAAACGCATTGAATTATTTATTTGATTTATTAAAATAGATTCCCGCCAAAAGCACGCGGGAATGACAATAGTTTATGTGTTCTCGCGCAGACTCGAACTGCGATTAGAAGTTTAGGAAACTCCGGTTCTATCCACTTGAACTACGAGAACTTCTATGGAAAATACAAAAAATGGGAGTGAATTAAAAGTGAAGTTATTCCGATACCGTTGGTGTCTCTTGAATTAAATTTACTTTTTTCCTAAAGAAAAAACCAATGGTAGTTTGGGCAGGTCCAATTAGCATATACGTTAGGCCAGAGATCGCTGCATATTGAAATCCCCCGAATGTAACAAATGCTATAGAGAGAAGTCCAATCGAACAATTTGCACAACAACCAACAATAGAACTTTGCGTCATGAGTGTTTCAATACCATTCAATTCCAGGTCATTTCTTTTCTTATAGGCATGAAGGTACAGCAGAGCAAAAATTGCATAAATAGTGACAAAGGCTAATCCATAAATGGTCATTAACGATGTCCATTGATAATTCTCAATTGCCGGTACAATTGAGCCATTCGACATCGTTACTGTTCTTGCCATTCCACTGAATGCTTTTACGAGATAATAGAATAAAAATTTAAGAGGATAAACAAAGAATAAAATAACAAATAGTAATGCCGCATTTAGCCAAAGCACAGTATTATTTTCCAATCCGTACCGTCGAAAAAACTTGTAATGTTCTTGCCAAAAGATAAAAAGGAGAATGAAAACAAATGCAAATGCAATTGAACCACGAATCGTTTCAAGAAGATCATTGAATGTTCTCGGGACTTCCAAGGAAATAACAAGCAATGTCAATGCAAAGCCGAACACATTATCGCTGAATCCTTCCACCCGCGATACTTCCGTTCCACGCCATCGAAAGCCATGGTCTTTTGCAAAATTTGTTTGAGCGATTTTTTCTCAGATCATTATTTCACCAGCAACATACGTTTAATTGATGTATTTTTTTCCGTTGATAATTTATAGAAATAGATTCCGCTGGAATAATTTTTTGCGTCCCATTGAATTGAATACACTCCTTGATTCAATTTTTCATTCACCAGCGATGTAATCTCTCTTCCAAGAACATCATATACTGTTAACGAAACTGAACTGATTTCCGCAATAGAAAATCCGATTATTGTCGTTGGATTAAATGGATTAGGATAATTCTGTTGTAATACAAATGTGAGCGGTTTTGATGTTTCTGACGAAACCGATGTTGGATCTATTTGTGTCCTGAATTGAAGCGTAAAAGGATCTCCGGCAACCGAATCTTTATTTCCATCAATCGCTGAACCATAGATCGATTTTGCTCCTGCTCCAATGATCACTGTATAATTTGTTTTGAATGCCAATGAACCTGAAGCCGGTTTCCAGATCATCGTATTGTTCTGCAAACCGCTGGATGTCCAAGTGAACGTTCCCACAGTTGCAGGAACTATTTGAAATGCTGCTCGAACACTTGCCGTATCCATTGATTCTGAAAAACGGACACCGACATTTTGGGTAATTGTAAAATTTGTATCATTCTGTAGCGGCTGCGACAATATAATACTCGGCGGAAGCGACACTGTTTGAAACGAAACTGCTAAAGGCTTTGCTGCAACATTTGACGTAATTGTTTTATTATCCACAAATACTACGGGTTGAAGTGTATTTCCAAGTCCCGCAATTGAAATTGTATAGATTGTTTTATACCCCAACAATACGCTGGGAGTGAATGTCATCATCGTATTCCCTGCATTCCAAGAAATTGTTCCAGCAATTGCCGGGCTGGTTGAAAATGCGCTCCTTACAAATGCAGTATCCATTTGTTTGATAAAATTAAAAGTAATCGTACTATTTCTTGGAATATTTGTTTGATCATTCACCGGATTTGTTGTCGCAATTCTTCCGGTTGCAGTCAACGTTACAGTTACTGTATCCAATGCATAACCTGGAGTTTCATACACTACTTTGTAATCCCCAGGAACAAGTGAATCAAAAAGAAAAAATCCATTATTATAAGTATCACCATTATAAACTTTGTTATTGGGAAGTAATCGGACTACAATATTATTAAGAGGAGTTGTTCCATTTTTTTGTGATCCGATGATCATTCCAAGAGTATCATAAGGAATTTTATAATATTCGACAAAGCCATTATAGATTCCGTAGGCTTCTACCTTTCGAACATCGTTATTCAATAATCGACGTGTTTCTG
>JANXZD010000380.1 GCA_025355705.1 Bacteroidota bacterium
TGGTATGGCTCTATTGGTCTTGCATCAACAGTATCTATATTAAGGGTAAGTTCAGGGGCACATTTTATTAGTGATGTTATAGTAGGAGCAGCCGTGGGAAGTACGATAGGTTATATGATTCCTTATCTACATCGAAATCATTCCGAGGATTTTTCTATATTGCCGCAAATATCTCCACAATTTAGAGGATTCACATTGTCGTTACGTTTAAAATAGGAAGAGGCGAATCTTCATTCGCCTCTTGATTTTTCTATTTATGGTCTACCCATTCCATGTCCGCCCATTCCACCATGTTCGCCTGGTTCACCCGGCTCCCCACGTCCACCCGGACCGCCGTGCCCTCGAGGACCTCCTCTGTGACCCGCTTTGTTCCAAAACTTAACAACCCATCTATCAAAAAGAGCCAATTGTTCGGTAGTAAGAATTGATTGAACTGAAGTAATAAATTGATCGCGGGCAATTTTTACCAACTCGTGTGCCTGAATTTTGGTGATCAGGGTATCTTTAACTTTTTGGCGAATATCTTTGAGTGTAGCAAATAATGTTGCGCCATATACTTTTACACTGTCAAATTGTGCCGTACTTAATCCTAAATGAACTCTTAGTGAATCAAGCATGTAACCATTGCGCAACGAATCATGACAAACCGAATCTGCTTTTGTCGTTGCAACAATATCATCTACTGTTGGCACTGTCATTTTCAGCATCGATGTTTCACTGAATGCAACAGCTGATGAAGATGAAGCAGTTGTTTCGGTGGGATTGCTCTTGTCGCAGCCAATCAGCACCATAGCAAAGAGCACAACAGCAAATATTTTCTTCATAGATAAATCCCCGAATAAATTGTGAGTGAGACTGTAAGTGAATTATTATGTATGAATGATCGAACGTTTAACCATTCACTTCTGCCTTTTATATTTACAATGAACGTGCCAGATATTTTTACCTTTTTCTCTCAATTTATTGACTATCATAAATTTTATAGTGCAAATTTTGCATGATGAATGCATATTATGCATAAAAAAAGTCCCATTGACATGGGACTTTTTAGGCCAGTAATAAACATTGAACATTTTTATTTAACATTTACCTCAATTCGCTTCGGTTTAGCATCTTCTGCTTTCGGAAGCGTCAGTGTTAACACACCGTCCTTATATTGTGCATCGATATCATTCGCTTTAATCGTGCCTGGAATCGTGAAGGATCGTTCAAATGAACCGCAGCTCCGCTCAACGCGATGATAGTTTCCATCTTTCTTTTCAACTTCATTCTTTTTCTCCCCACGAATAGTGAGGAGATTGTTCTCAAGCGTTATTTTCACATCATCCTTATTCATTCCCGGGATTTCTGCTTTTAGGATATACGTATCATTGTTTTCAATGATATCGACTGCCGGATTCCAACTGTTGGTAAAGGATGAATCGTTTGTAAGAAGATCACCGTGGAAAAATTCATCAAAGATACGATTCATATCATTCTGCAATGCTAGAATTCCGCGAAATGAAGGAATGTCATTACTCCAGCGTGCCATTTCTTGAGTTGGGTTTCGTTTTATCAGTGACATAATTTTTCTCCTTTCTCGTAAAATATTTTTATTGATTTGATAAAATAATGTTTACCTGAAGGCAATGATTTTTTCAATTAACATCGAGAAACTTCTATGGTGTTTATTTGATTGTTATTTGCTTTGGCAAATATTGACGTTTCTTGTTCAGTGTCACTTTCAATACACCAAGCTCATACTCTGCGTCCACCGTTTGGACATCGATATCATTCGCGAGAGAAAATTCCCGATAATATTGTTTTACTGATTCAGAATTTTCTCGATTTTTATATTCTGTTACCTTTGCAGAAATAAGCAATGTGTTATTCTCAATATCCGCATTGATATTTTCCTTGATTGCTCCCGGAATATCAAGCGTAACAATATATGATTGAGGAGTTTCTGTGATATTCACTGCGGGAACAATTGTATGAATAGATTTCTTTTCAATTATTTCTTGGGACATAGAGGTTCCACCTTCCTTATCGAATTGAAATTTGTTTTGGTTTCGCATTTTCGTGTTTTGGAAGCACGATGCGAAGAATACCATTTTCGTGAGATGCAGAAACTTTTTCGATATCAACAGAATATGGAAGTGTGATCGAACGTTCGAATGTTCCATACGAAATCTCATTACGAATCCACTGTTCTTGATCTTTTAATTCTGGTTGTTTTCGTTCTGCTGAAATCGTCAAAAGACCGTCGTTCACATTGACGTTCACATCTTCTTTTGCAACACCCGGAAGTTCAACGTTCACCTGAACTTGCTCACCGGTATCTATCATTGACATGCCAGTGATACGATTTGTTCGGTTATTTTTTTGAGATGAAACGATTGCCGAGTTAATAATCGAATCAAATTCATCAAAAATACTTGTTACTGG
>JANXZD010000419.1 GCA_025355705.1 Bacteroidota bacterium
GTTGGCCCGGATCAAGTAATCGAGATGCTCGGGCTTATAGGTGACACAGCAGATAATATCCCCGGCGTTCCGGGTGTTGGACCGAAAACTGCACTGCCACTTGTTCTAAAATATAAAACCATAGAAAATATTCTTGATAATATCGATTCCATTCCACAAAAGGGTCTTCAGGAAAAACTCCGTAGCAACAGAGAGCTCGCGCTTCTTTCTAAACATTTGGTGACGATTGACATCAATGTTCCAATCAAAGTGGACATCCATCATCTCAAAGCAAAAGAGAAGGATATTCCCGGACTCATTAAGCTGTATGAACATCTCGAGTTCAAAACTTTTGCGAAACGTCTGAAAGAAAAAAGTGTTGTTGAAAATTTAACGGAGAAGAAAAATGAGCCGTTAGAGGAAGAAACAGCGATCTTACAAGATATCAATTCGACAAAACATAACTATACCGTTGTTAAAAAAGATGCTGAATATTTGAAATTACTGGGAGAACTTAAAAAAGCAAAAGCATTTGTGTTCGATACCGAAACAACTTCCACTGATGCACTCCGTGCTGAATTGGTTGGAATTGCATTTGCTTTAGAAAAGCAAAAGGCATATTACATTCCCGTGATTGATAATGCGGTTCAGGAAAACGAAGATGACCTGTTTACTGGAAAAACCGAACGAAAACGGGAAGGTTTCCCCATCGAACGAATCGTGAAAGATCTTAAAGTGATATTTGAGAACGAAAAGATCAAAAAGTACGGACAGAATATAAAATATGATTCGCTCGTTCTATCTGCCAAAGGAATTATTGTAGCCGGAATTAGTTTTGATACAATGATCGCGGCGTATGTGCTCCGTTCCGATAAACAGCACTCCCTTGATTCGCTCGCTTCAGAATTGTTGAATTATAAAATGGTTTCGTTTGATGAATTGACCAATGATGGAAAGAAAGATATTCGTGATATTCCAACTGAAGAAGTCGGTCATTATTCCGCAGAAGATGCTGACATTACTCTGCAGATCGTAGATATACTCCACGATAAGATCTCGTCGAATGGGTTAAAGACTCTCTGTACTGAAATCGAATTTCCATTGATCGAAGTGTTGAGCGCAATGGAAATCTCCGGCGTAAAGATTGATATTCCATTCCTGGCAACGATGTCGGGAGAGATTGGGGCAACGCTTGATGAACTGATCAAGAAGATCTATAAACTTGCAGACGAAAAATTTAATATCAATTCAACTCAGCAATTGGCTAAAATTCTTTTTGAAAAATTAAAGCTCCGCTCGGTGAAAAAGACCAAAACAGGATTTTCAACCGATGTTGCTGTTTTGGAAGCCTTGCGGAAAGAACATCCGATTGTGGAACATCTTCTGGAATACCGGCAGTTACAGAAATTAAAATCAACGTACGTCGACGCATTACCGAAGCTTATTCATCCTCAAACAGGAAAAGTTCATACTTCGTTCAATCAAACTGTCGCAGCTACCGGACGACTCTCCAGCAGCGATCCCAATCTGCAAAATATTCCAATCCGTACAGAACTTGGAAGAAAAATGCGAAAAGCATTCATTCCTTCGAACAAGAATTCACTTATTCTCTCTGCTGATTATTCACAGATCGAATTAAGAATTATGGCGCATATTTCCGGTGACCAAGGCTTGCTCGATGCATTCAACAATCACGAAGATATCCATTCATCAACAGCAGCAAAAGTTTTTGGTGTCAGTCAAAAAGATATCACGCGGGATATGCGCCGAAAAGCAAAAGAAGTGAATTTTGGAATTATGTATGGTATCGGTCCGTTTGGACTAGCATCACGTTTAGATATTACTCAATCTGAAGCGAAAGAGATTATTCAAAAATATTTCGAAAGATTCCCAAAAGTGAACCAATATATTTCAGAAACAATTGCTTCTGCACACAC
Organism: Bacteroidota bacterium; assembly: GCA_025355705.1. Lineage (GTDB taxonomy): Bacteria > Bacteroidota > Ignavibacteria > UBA10030 > UBA8401 > UBA8401. The sequence goes on from JANXZD010000419.1 coordinate 1,917, forward strand.
CAATGGATATGTAGAAACATTAAAAGGACGACGGAGATATTTGGCTGATATTAACAATAAGAATCAAAATATCCGAGGGAATGCTGAACGACAGGCCATCAATATGCCGATCCAAGGAACTGCCGCCGATATGATAAAACTCGCGATGATTGGAATTCACCGTGAGCTGAATTTTAAGAAACTCAAAAGTAAAATGATTCTGCAAGTTCATGATGAATTAGTATTTGATATTGTAAAGAACGAAGAGACAGTGATGAGGAAATTGGTCCACGAACAAATGCGGACTGCGATGACGTTGAACGTCCCTCTAGAAGTTGAGATTGGAGTTGGTGCAAATTGGTTGGAAGCACACTAAGTAATGTGATGTTACAGAGACACATTAACAGTGACAGTATCTTTTGATGTGTTTCTGTATTACAATTTCTTTTCTTTCTTGGAAAATAGCAGCAATACTCCAAATAAAATAATTGCGACCGGCCAATATGTTCGAATGGCTTCTTTAATATCACTGGGATAAAAGAATCCAATTTCCGTCATCATGAATGCAGTGCCTAAGCCGATGAATATGAATGCAGGAACAAGAAGATGAAATTCGGTGAACGTAAAGATAAATAGCATTAAAAATGATAATCCAAAAGCGATCAGAAAACCCGGAACGAAGATAAATGGAGTACTTTCAATAAATCCATATTTCCCCAGTAACAAAACTATCCCGGAATAGAAACATAAACTTCCAAAAAATAATGATTGCCGAATAGTCGTAACAAATGACCGGATGATCATCACTCCTCCGTATACAACTAAACCGAGCAATAATAACGATCCTCCGTCAAGATGAAGGATATGTAACTGCCGTAACAATAATCCAACACCAAGAATGACAAGGATAATGCCAAATACCGGAATACGTTTTATTTTTTGATTATCCATTATGATACCTGCGCAGTAGTGATATTTTCATAAGGAACAACGATTGCAATCAAAACATAGAGAACAAATCCAGCCCCAAACGATGCAAGACAAAGAACCACATATAACATTCTGATCAAACTTGGATCAATTCCGAAATATTGTGCAAGACCGCCGCACACTCCAAATAATTTTTTATCTACAAGCGAGCGTCTGAAATCACGATATGAACGCGATTGAAAAGATGGCTCAATTGAAGTTGAGGTATCATTTTTCTTTTCGGCATTATTATTGGTAGTATTGTTTTCAATCTGTGCTTGTCGATAATAGATAACGGCCATTCCAACGATGATCAGCATTACGGGAAGAATAAACTCGACAGCACCTTCAATAAAATTGAAGAAGTGAAAGACATCAAGATTCGCCAATAAGAGTATAACGCCGACAGCAACAAGTGCTATCCCAAACCAATTCCTGACATTTGCACTTTGTTGATATAGTGGCTTACTTTCAGATGAAGGAACTTGGTCTGAAAAGGCAAATGGTTTTTTAGGAACAATAAAAATTGCTGCAATATAAAGAACGATTCCTGTTCCACCGAATAAAACCATTAAAACAAATAATATACGTATAACAACCGGATCGACGTCAAAATATTCTGCAAGTCCACCACACACACCTGCAAATACTTTGTTAGTTTGTGATCGAAATAAACGTTGATTGTTCATATTCACTCCTTCAAGTTCGTTAAACTATTACGATAGTGTGAATAATTAGTTGCGACAGCGAATGATTTCATTTTCGGTGACAACAAATGAGACTGGAACGTCTGTTGGTTCTTGAGGAACTTCATTAACTAATTGAAATTCATATACGAGTGAGATAACTGGTAATTTGATGTTGTAAAGAAATCGGTCATAAAATCCAGCCCCAAAACCGAGCCTGTTTCCTTTCCGATCGACCGCAAGTGCCGGAACAATAATAACTTGCATTTCTGACACGGAAACCGGTCGGTACATTCTCGGTTCCAAAATCCCGTAGGCACCGCCAACAAGTTCACTCAACGAGAATAGTTCGGAATGTTTCATTTGTTTGGTTGCTTTGTCTCCAATCGGAACAACCACACGTTTTTTTTGCTTCAGCAACATTCGAATAAGTTCGTGCGTATCTACTTCATTTTTCTTGGATGAAATGTACGTGTGAACAACTTCTGCGCGAAAAAATTCCGGCATTGATACTAGATTCTCAAGTATCAATGAAGAGCGTTCACGACAATCAGTTTTGGATAGACCTTCTCGTTGGTTTTTTAATTTTTCACGGAGTAAGATTTTTGAATCCATTGTATTATCAGGTATAGTGGATCTTTAAACCGAAAAGCCCCGCAGAAGCGGGACTTTTCTTTTGCTTCAATTTATTTACACTTCCATTATTTCTTTTTCTTTAATCGCTAAAAGATTATCAATCTCTTTTGTATATTTATCGGTATATTTTTGAACTTCTTGTTCACCACGTTTTCGGTCATCTTCAGAAAAATGTTCTTCTTTCTCAGACTTTTTCAACAACTCATTCTCATCTCGACGAATATTTCGAATTGCAACTTTCCCTTCTTCTCCAAATTTTTTTACAAGTTTAACGAGTTCTTTACGACGTTCTTCATTTAACATTGGAATCGGAACTCGGACTATTTTCCCGTCAATGCTTGGATTAAGTCCGAGATTTGCAATAGTGATTCCTTTTTCAATTGGCTGTAGCATACCGTTATCCCACGGAGTAACAGCAAGCATATGTACGTCCACAACACTTATTGAACCAACTTGATTGAGCGGCATCAATGTTCCGTATGCATCAACTTTAACCGTATCTAAAAGTGCAGTTGTGGCTTTACCAGTACGTACCTTCACCAGTTCGTGTCGGACACTTTCAACAGCCTTTTGCATTCGTGTTTCACAGCTTTTTAAGATATCTTTTAATTGCATAATGGTACCTCCGATATTGTTATACTGTTGGGGCAGATTGTGTTACTGTCGTTCCAATATTCTCACCAAGCACAAGTCGAAGCAAATTATTCTTTATGTTCATATTAAAAACACCGATCGGGAGTTTATTCTCTTTACACAACGTTATTGCCGTCATATCCATCACTTTTAAGTTCTTCTTAAAAACATCATCATAGTTTATCAAGGAATATTGTTTTGCTTTTGGATTTTTTTCTGGATCGGAATCGTATATCCCGTCAACTCGAGTCCCTTTGATAATGATTCCTGCTTCAATTTCTATCCCTCGAAGCACTGCTGCTGTATCCGTTGTAAAGTACGGATTTCCGGTTCCTGCTGCAAAAATAACAATGCGATTTTTTTCCAAATGTCTAACCGCACGACGGCGAATATATGGTTCTGCAATCCGATCCATATTAATTGCCGTTTGACATCGAGTATACATTCCATGATGCTCCAATGAACTTTGCAGAGCTAATCCATTGATCACGGTGGCAAGCATACCCATATGGTCGCCAGTGACCTTATCGATTCCGTCCGTAGAGTTTTCAATACCACGATAGATATTACCTCCGCCAATCACAATTCCGATTTGAACGCCAAGATTATGCACCAATTTAATCTCTTCTGCATACTGACCCAATATTTTCGGATCAATTCCAAACTCTTGGTCTCCCATCAGTGCTTCACCGCTTAATTTCAGCAGAATGCGTTTATACTTTGGGGTTGCCATCATTAAGCTCCTAATAAAAAGAAAGGTCTCAAATGAGACCTTTCAGATTGTTAATTTGTCGATTCACCAAGTTGAAATCTCTTGAACTGTTTTACTGTTACATTCGGAGAAAGAAGATCTTTGACCGCCTTCCCAGCGTCTTTGATGAAACTCTGTTCGAGAAGAACAACTTCCTGAAAATATTTTTCAAGGCGACCCGTTGCAATTTTTTCTGCAATGTGTTCCGGTTTGCCTTCGTTCTTCGCTTGCTGCCGATAGATCTCAACTTCTTTATCAAGTAAATCTTTACTTACTTTGTCTCTCGATACGACGATTGGATTCATGGCAGCAACTTGCATCGCAATATCGCGGGCGATTACTTTGTTTGCGGGAGTAAACTCAGCAGCAAACTCTACAAGAACTCCTAATTTACTTCCCATATGAATATACGATTCAAGGAAAGCACCATCGGCATTAAGGTTAAAAATTCTACGAATCTCAATTTTTTCACCAACTTTTCCAACCAAATCAGAAAGAGCATCTGCAACAGTTTTTCCGTTTGGATGAAAAAGAGCCAATAGTTCTTCAACAGTTTTTGGCGATTTGTCGAAAACAATCTGTGCAACAGAATTCGCAAAAGCTACAAAATCTTCACCGCGTGCAACAAAATCCGTTTCACAGTTAATTTCAACCAGAATTCCATGTTTAGCATCATCAGAAATTTTGGAGACAACTATTCCTTCGTTTGCTGCTTTATCTGCACGTTTTGCAGCGGTTGCTGCACCTCTTTTACGAAGGATTTCGATTGCTTTTTCTAAATCACCATTTGATTCATCAAGTGCTTTTTTGCAATCCATCAT
>JANXZD010000484.1 GCA_025355705.1 Bacteroidota bacterium
TGCCTTTATCGATGCAGAACACGCACTCGATGTTGCGTATGCAAGAAAACTTGGAGTTGATACTTCTTCTCTTCTTCTTTCACAGCCGGAATTTGGTGAACAAGCGCTTGAAATTGTTGAAACACTTGTCCGCAGCGGTGCCCTCGATGTTGTTGTTATCGATTCTGTTGCCGCACTTACACCGCGCGCTGAAATCGAGGGCGAAATGGGTGACCCTACAATGGGTGTTCACGCACGACTGATGTCGCAAGCACTTCGTAAACTCACTTCAGCAATTTCGAAATCGAAAACCACAGTTATTTTCACAAACCAATTACGAATGAAGATTGGCATCATGTTCGGCAATCCAGAAACAACGACCGGTGGAAATGCTTTAAAGTTTTATGCTTCAATTAGAATGGATGTTCGCCGCATTGAGGCGATCAAAGATGGTACGAATGTTATTGGCAACAGAACAAAAGTAAAAGTCGTAAAGAACAAAGTGGCACCGCCATTTAAAGAAGTTCAATTTGATATTCTTTACAATGAGGGGATTTCGAAACTCGGTGATCTTATTGATGTTGCAGTTGAGCAGAACATTATCAATAAGAGCGGCTCATGGTTTTCCTACAAAGAAGAACGGATTGGTCAAGGCCGAGATTCTGTAAAAGCATTCTTGACTGCAAGTGAATCTATTGCAAAACAAATTGACCACGAGGTACGAGTAAAACTAGGCGTTAGTACTGCTGCGCCAGTAAAGACCCAGACTAATGATGAAAAATCATTGGCACAGGTAAAAGAACCAAAAAAATCGAAGTAATTTTTTCTAAAGAGACGCACCATGTGTGCGTCTCCCTTTTTTTATGCTCATCACAAAGGTAGAACGACAAAAAAAGAATAAAACACGATTTTCAATTTTTGTTGATGATAAATATTCATTCAGTGTCAGCGAAGACGTTTACATACGATTTGTCCTTCATCAAGGACAAAATCTGACGGGAACTGAACGAAGCCACATTGAAAATGCTGAGGCCGAATCATCGGTACGACGGGTTGCATTACGATATCGTTCATATCGTCCCCACTCAAAAAAAGAAATACTAGATTACTTGCAAAAAAAAGGATTCGATGATTCGCACATTCAACTGGCAATTATATTCTTGGATGAAATGAAGCTCTTGAATGATGATGAATTCGCGAGAATGTTTTGCCGTGATCGTTTACAATTAAAACCGGTTGGACAATCTTCCATGAAACACTTGCTTTATAAAAAAGGCATCAATAAACCGACCGTAGAAAAGATTCTCTCGGAATTTTATACAACGGAGTCTGAGAATATCCTGGCAATGAAAGAAGCAGAACGAAAATACAAGCGAGTTAAATCGCTTCCTCTCATAACTCAAAAAAAACGGATTTTTGAACATTTAGTTCGTCGCGGTTACGACATGTCACTCTCGCGTAAGGTCACAACCCAATTGGTGAATCAATGAAAGATGATAATAATTTCTTCCGAAGCCGTCAATGGAAGGTATTTCTTATTACAATGGCAATTGCACTTCCGATCTTTGTGTTTTCAACATTTAAAGATCTTTTTCTAATCCTTGTAGTCTCTTTTACCTTAACATTCATTTTGAAACCACTAGTAGATTATATTGAGAATCTGGGAGCCGTGCGATGGATTGCTGTACTGCTGGTCTTTGTTGGCTTAGGAAGTATTGCAGTGCTTGGTGTTGTGATGCTCTTTCCAGTTATTTCTTCGCAGGTTGCACAAATAAGCTCCGCGTTCAGCAAAGACCGTCTGTCGATAATGCTCAACGATCTTAGCATTCAAATTTCTCATCAGGTTCCATTCCTAAAATCAGAAGCTGTGCGAGAACAAATGAATAATTCTCTTGTTCAGTTTGGAGAGTCCGCCGGATCTGCTCTTTCAAGTCTGCTCGGCACTGCTGCCACGTTAGCAATTGTTCCATTCATTACATTTTTTTTATTGAGTGACTATTACAATATGCAGAAGTCTCTTATTCGAAATATGCCAAATAAATATTTTGAAATGTCTCTCAATATTATCTATAAAATCGAAGATCAACTCAGTAAATATATTCGCGGAACAGTAACAGAATCTGCAATCGTCGGAATCATTTATGCAATTTGTTATTTCTTTCTCGGAATTAATTATGCCACAGTACTCGGATTGATTGGGGGCTTCACCAATGTTATCCCATTCGCTGGACCATTTATTGGTGCCATTCCCGTTATTTTAATATCTATAGTACAATGCGGCAACCTAAGTATGTTACCGTGGATTGTACTTGTAACAATTGGGGTTCAACAAGTCGATCAAATGTTTGTTCAACCCGCAGTATTCAGCAAAATTATGAACATACATCCTTTGACAATGTTTTTGGTTATACTTATCGGAAACGAAACGCTTGGCGTTATGGGAATGGTTCTAGCAATTCCAATCTACACGGTCATCCTTGTCACTGCAACAGAAACTAACTGGGGCTTAAAAAATTATAAGATCACACAAGTATGAGTAGAATAATTTTTGATATCGAAACTCTTGGCTTTCCGCTGGAATCATTCGACCAAGAAACACAGACCTACCTTCTTCGATTTGCTGACAATGAGGAAAAAATTGAAGATGTAAAAAAGAATCTTAACCTCCACGCGTTAACAGCGCAAATTCTTTGTATTGCACTCTATAATCCCGATACACAAAAAGGAAAAGTCTTCTTCCAATCAGATAAGAATGAAGAATATCATTCCGGAGATGGGAAATGTCATTATGTTTCAGGAAACGAAGAATTCATTTTACAGAAATTTTGGGAAATTATTCCAAAGTATGAACAGTTTATCACTTTTAACGGTAGGGGCTTCGATTGCCCATTCATTATGCTTCGTTCTGCAAAGCTCGGTGTGGAAACTTCTCGTAATTTAATGCCGTACAGATATGATTCCGAAATTCATTGCGATCTACTCGAACAACTGACATTCTATCAGGTCACTCGACGCTTTAGCTTAGATTTCTATTGTAAATCGTTTGGAATCGACAGTCCAAAGACAAAAGGAATTACTGGTCTTGACATGCGTAAACTATTTGACTCGGAACGATTTCGTGATATTGCAGAGTATTGCTTCGGTGATGTTCTTGCTACGGCCGAATTACTCAAACGATGGGATGACTTCCTAAATTTCCATGCATAAACAT
>JANXZD010000499.1 GCA_025355705.1 Bacteroidota bacterium
AAAATATTGTAACTCCGGACGTATTATCACAACATTCTTTCTCACCGAAAGATGCAATGTACACAATCTTCCATGTAATTTTTGACGGTGCATTAACAGAAGAGGCACGTAAAGAACTTTTGAACTATGAAATTATAATTCTATGAGGAAAACAATGAAGAAAAAGATCGCTTGTAAAACATTTGAAAATTCATTCATTCTTGTAGCCGTTATCGCTATTAGCTATATCGTTTCATTTGGATGCAGCTCAAAGCATGAAGGTACAATGGAATCCAGTGGTATTTTGGAAGCAGTTGAAGTGAATGTCGCTTCCAAAGTATCAGGGCAAATTTTACAAATAAATGTTCGAGAAGGTGATACCGTAGTTAAAGGAGACACATTGGCTTTGATTGATCATGAGACACAACAATTGATGCTTCAACAGATGCAAGCAGGAGTTGATTTGGTGGAAGCACAATATCGATTGCTTTTGAACGGTGCTCGATCTGAAGATCTTAACGCTGCAGAAGAAACTGTCCGTCAGGCTGAATCAAGTTTCCAGACGGCAAAATCTGACCTTGATCGAATAAAGGAATTATATTCAACAAATTCAGTTTCAAAAAAACAATTTGAAGATGCTGAATCCCGTTCGATTATCACCCAAGCACAATACAATTCAGCGAAACAAAATCTCCAGAAATTACATCGGTTTGCCCGTCCCGAAGATCTTGGTGCAGCGAAAGCTCGTGTTGATCAGGCAAAAGCGCAAATGAATCTCACAAAGAAACAAATTGTGGATTCGTATATCATTGCACCGGTATCTGGAACGATCACCTATAAGCCTGTTGAAGAAGGTGAATTGATCGGAACTGGAACAACTATTGCAAGAATATCTCGTCTCGAGAAAGTAGAATTGATGATCTATGTGAATGAAACCGAACTTGGTAAAGTTAAATTAGGTTCACATGCTGAAGTTGTCATTGACACGTATCCTGATAAAAATTATTCTGCCACTGTTGTCTATGTATCTTCAGTTGCAGAATTTACGCCTCGCAATGTTCAAACAAAAGACGAACGAACAAAACTTGTCTTCGGTGTAAAATTAGAAGTTGAAAATACTAATGGTGAATTAAAATCTGGTATGCCTGCCGATGCATATCTAAAGTAATATAATGGATGCACTAACAATTACATCTGTTTCAAAAAAATTCGATAATCGTATCGCAGTTGACGACATTTCATTGTCGGTACATCGCGGTGAAATGTTTGCACTTGTTGGTCCGGACGGATCCGGAAAAACAACGACCATTAGAATGTTGTGCGGAATTGTTAAACCAACGAGCGGTGATCTGCGAATATTAGGATTTGATGTTCAAAAACAAAAAGATGATGTTAAAAGGAGGATTGGATACCTTTCACAAAAGTTCTCTTTATATGGTGATCTTACTATTGATGAAAACATTGAATTCTTTGCAGAAATCCACGGAGTGTATAACTATCATGCAAGGCGTGATGAACTGCTTGAATTTACTCGGTTAACACAATTCAGAGATAGACTTGCAGAAAAACTTTCCGGCGGAATGAAACAAAAACTAGCGCTTGCGTGTACGTTGATCCATACACCAGACATTATTTTCCTTGATGAGCCGACTACTGGAGTTGATCCGGTTTCGAGGCGCGATTTTTGGAAAGTATTGTCTGCATTGCTAAAAACAGGGATCACCATTGTCATGACGACGCCGTATTTGGACGAAGCAGAACGCTGCACTCGTGTAGCATTAATGGATGCAGGAAAGATTCTCATGACGGATTCACCGGCAAATCTAAAAAAGGTTATGAATGGTGAGGTTATCGAATTGGTCTGTTCAAATATCAGAGGATCATTTTCGTTGTTAAAAAAGTTTTCACTCGTAAAAGAAGTACAGGCTTTTGGTGATAGACTGAATATTGTTCTTAATTCATCGCAAAATGACATGCAAAAGATCATACAATATCTGAACAGCAATTCTATCAGTGTATCCGATTGGCGTGTGGTAAAGCCTTCGCTAGAGAATGTTTTTATATCATTATTATCTGATCGGAAGTAAATGAATCTTTCGGTAAGAATGATTTCCGAGATGACGTGGAATATGTATGAATACAATTGAAGTTGAAAATCTTACAAAGAAATTTGGAGATTTTACCGCTGTCGATCATATTAATTTTGAAGTGAAACAGGGTGAGATCTTTGGATTTCTCGGAGCAAACGGTGCCGGAAAATCTACAACGATAAGAATGTTATGTGGGTTACTTTCTTCCACAGGTGGAACAGCACGTGTTGGTGGATTTGATATTAATAGGCAGTCAAATTTTGTTAAAGAAAATATTGGGTATATGTCGCAGAAATTTTCATTGTATGAAGATCTTACGGTCAATGAAAATATTGATTTTTTTGGAAAAGTATATGGTCTCTCTGACGCAGATCTTGAGCAAAGGAAAAAATGGGTCCTTGAAATAGCCAATCTTCACGGACGAGAAAAAAGTATTACGAAAACACTCAGCGGTGGATGGAAACAACGTCTTGCTCTTGGCTGTGCAGTTCTCCATCGTCCCAGAATCGTTTTTCTTGATGAACCAACAAGCGGAGTTGATCCTGTGATGCGTCGCAAATTTTGGGAGTTGATCAATGATCTTTCGGCAGAAGGTGTTACTGTTTTGGTGACAACTCATTTTTTGGAAGAAGCAGAATATTGTAACGATATTATTCTTATCAATGCAGGAAAGATAATTGCTGGGGGAAGCCCAAAAGAATTAAAAGAAAACTATGTAAAACATCCAATACTGGAAGTGCAATGTTCAAATGTCGTTGATGCAATGGAATTCATCGAAGCTCAGCCTTGGGCGGTTGAGACATCGGTGTTTGGGACGTATTTACATGTGAATGTTGAAGATGAGATTGTTGCGAAAGAGAAGATCAAAGAAATTCTCTCTGCCAATTCTATTGATCTCTTGAATATTGAACGGATCACCCCGTCACTCGAGGATGTTTTTATCTATCTCTTGGATCGGAAACGAAGAAGAATTAATATGTTTAGACAATTATTTCCGATCATTAAAAAAGAATTTCGCCAGATCAGACGCGACAGAAAAGTGTTGGCAATCCTTACGTTGGTTCCGGCGATGCTGCTGCTGCTGAATGGCTATGCGTTGAATTTTGATGTCCGCGATATTAAAATGGCAGTCTATGATGCTGAAAAGACGCCACAAAGCAGAGAGTTTATCAATAGTTTTATCACTGCAGGATATTTTAATTATACTGAATATCTTACTGACTATTCAAAAGCTCAAATGATGATTGATGAAGGAACAGTTAAGCTTGTTCTGGTCATTCCTCCGAATTTTTCTGATGATATTATTTCCGGAAGACAGGCGTCAATTCAATTTCTTGTCGATGGAATGGATTCGAATGCAGCAACAACTATTATTGGGTATGCTCAAGCGGTTACACTACAATATTCGCAAAAAATTGTGTTCAGCAACCTTTCTAAAATTGGCAGAAAGAGTTATATCCCCATACGATACGATGCTCGAATATGGTATAATCCGGAAATGAAGAGCGCTAAATTTTTAGTTCCCGGATTGATTGCTTTCATTTTAGCTATCACAGGCGTCATCGCTACCGCGCTTTCAATTGTTAAAGAAAAAGAACGAAATACACTTGAACAGATTGATGTGTCTCCAATTCGACCTCTTAATCTGATTCTCGGGAAAATGATTCCGTACGCAATTATCTCTCTTGTTGCTGCAGCAATCGTACTCATCGCCGCATTTTTTTTATTTGATGTTGTTGTTAAAGGAAGTCTTGTTTTATTATTTATGACGACACTTTTGTTCATTTGTGCAGCTCTGGGGCAGGGTTTATTGGTTTCAACCCTTGCCGACAGTCAACAGGTAGCATTCCAGCTTGCAACATTGGTTTCCATGCTGCCGACAATGATCCTATCGGGTTTTATGTTCCCAATTCGAAGTATGCCGCTATTTTTACAAATCCTTTCGAACATCACGCCGGCAAAATTCTATCTGGTGATTATGAGAGGGATTGTTCTAAAAGGTGTTGGAGTGGAAGCTTTCTGGGATCAGATCATCTATTTAGGGATATTTATTACGGTAGTTGTTACTATAAGCATCAAACGATTTAAGAACCATTCAGTATAACATGAACATTCAACGATTAAAAGCATTGGTCCAAAAGGAATTTGCACAATTCTTCAAAGACAAAAAATTGCTGCCAATTATTTTTGTTGCACCAATTTTACAATTAGTATTTTTAGGGTTTGCTGCATCACTTGATGTAAAGAATATTTTATTTGTTCTTTGCGATCTTGATAAAACAAGTGAAAGTAGGAAACTGACAGAATTATTTGTCAACTCTGGATATTTTACTCTTCAATATTCAACAGAAAACTATAAGGACATTCAACAATTTCTTGATAATAGTACTGTGGCTATGGCCATTGTGATTCCTCCAAAGTTTGGGAATAAAATCCTGCGAAAAGAGACTGCAAATATTCAATTATTATTCGATGGCAGCGAAGGAAATTCCACTGCGATCGCATCAAGTTACGCCGGTCAAATCATCAATCGATTTTCGCAAAACATCCTTGTCGAGATGGTCGGTGATATAAAAAAGCTTGGCGGCATCAATGCGGAAACCCGTGCATGGTACAATCCAACATTGGTCAGTAGAAAATTTATGGTGCCGGGAGTCTTAGTACTTATCCTTCTGATCACAACAATGAATTTGACATCAATGGCTATTGTTAAAGAAAAGGAAATAGGAACTCTGGAACAATTATTAGTAACGCCGCTTCGCCCGATTGAAATGATCATTGGGAAGCTAGTGCCATTCACATTAATCGGAGTGATTGTCGTTTCTGTAGCGATGACGGTGATGGTATTTGGTTTTTCAATTCCGATACGGGGAAGTGTTGTCTTGTTATTTGTGCTGACTGGATTTTTCTTAATGACATCACTTGGACTTGGACTGTTCGTCTCGACAATATCGAAAACTCAGCAGCAAGCGATGATGATCGGTATGTTCTTTATAATGCAACCCATGATGTACCTTTCAGGTTTTGTATTCCCGGTGGAGAACATGCCACATCCGTTACAATGGCTGGCACATGCCATTCCAATGAAGTATTACTTGACTGTGATTCGTTCTATCATTCTAAAAGGAGTAGGGATTTCCGATCTGTGGTTTGAGGCAATGATGCTTTTTGGAATGGGTGTAGTAATCTTAACGGCAAGTGTTATTCGATTCAAAGAAAAGATTGACTAAAAAATCGGATATCCAATCGAAAAATATGCAATAATTGGTCCGAGTGTGAATGGTTGATCAAGTAAGTCTCTTCTGATATAAAAACTTCTTCCTATTGAAGCGTTGACTGGTCCTGCAGGTGTATCAAGTGAAAGAATTACACCAACCCCGTGATGAAAATCCCGTAATCGAATATCGTCTCTTTGAGGCCAAATACTTCCCAGGTCATATCTAATTCGAAAATATGTATCCCAAATAATTTTGAATGGAAATCGTGTTCTAAATTCTACACTCGTCAAAAAGATCTGTCTTCCGCGGGAATCATACTCTCGTAATCCAAAGAAAGAATCTTCACCTCCAAGCGCAAATTGCTGTGTCAATGGCAACGTTTGATCTCCAAAGCCTACAATGATTTTTGGGTGAAGAGTGAAATTCTGATACGATGTATTTGTTTCATATGCAAAGTAGATCTTTGAATATCCAACATCACCAATAACTCCTTTTAAGGTGGAGGTCGCTGTTTCCCAAGAAAAATTCGTGAGCGAACCATTACGTGCAAATGGATAACGATCTCGTGAATCAATTGTTGAACTGATCCTGAATGTTTGAAGTGTAAATTCTTCAGGACTGTATCCAATTCCGGAAATAGATTTCACTTCGTCTGACTCGATACGATATTCAATATTAAAAATGCCGAATCGTTCTACCTGCTGCCCAAGTTGGAGTGAAACGCCGTAGAGAATTTGTCTGTATTCTCCAGTCTTTGAACGAAAGAATTTCTTCTGAACTGTTTGGTTGATATCATCCGCATAGGTCATGATGTCGCGAAGATCATAATATGCATCCAGATTAAAAGTAAAAAATGTGTTAAATATTCGATTTGCCTGGAAATCCGTAAGATATTTTCTATTCCTCAGGCCTCCGGCAAAACTAGCGCCGACTTCGGTGGCTGTTCCGAGAAGGTTCTCGTTCCGAAATTCTAGTGACGGTTGGAGATTCCGTTCGTTATCAAATCTAAATCCTAATCGTGAAACATCGGTCGGTTTTTCTTCCATTTGTATTGTAATGACCGGTTCATTGTTTTCATACCCGGCATCCATTGATACTTGGTCAAAAAGATTTGTGCCATAAAGATTTGTAAGTGCTTTCTTCCCTTTTTCTACAGTAAAAATATTTCCGTCTCTGAATCCGAGTTCTCTCCACACTACCCAGTCTCGTGATAAATTTTTTCCCTTTAGATAAATTTTACTGATAATACCCTCACTGATCTCTAAGGATAAGTTCCCAGTTATTGAATCAAATCGAATATTTTGTATCCGAGCAAGAGAATAACCGTTTGCACGATACATCCCCATAAGCCTTTCGTAGGTATCTTCTGTTTTTGGAGTATTATATGGTTTTCCAATTAATGAGTCGAATGACGAAAGAAGGACATTGGATTGGATCAAAGAATTTCCAGTGATGGAAATTGAACGAAGCAACGGATTAGCCGATGCCAGAATTGTTACATTTGATGTTGAATCCGAAACGATAATTTCTGCTTTAACTTCTTTATACCAACCTTTGCCATAAAGGTCCGATATCATTTCACGAATATATTGGACCGATGAGGTGGTGTGAGGTTTTAGGATATATGTAAATGAAGAATCACGGTATTCAATGTTCTCCTTTACAGAGTTAATGACCATAGAAAAATTTGATAATGGAGAAGCATCATATAACATCTTCCTTTTTTTCGATTCAATAGAATCTTTTATTGCTCGAATCATTATTTTAGCGGCATAATTTCCCTGTTGTTTCACGAACGAGAGATTTGAGAAATCTACTGATGGATAGAAGCCTAAATCCGGTGATATCACTATTGTTGCACTGTCCAATGCTCTCTTATTTGATTCCTGTGCCATAATATTGACTATCTGATCGGCGACTTCCCAAGGATTATTAATCTGAGATGCTGTTCGCATAGGGCTGACGGTATTCACAGCAATAATGATATCCGCTCCGAGTTTCTTTGCAACATCAACCGGGATATTTGAAAGCAACCCACCGTCAGTTAGTTCGAGAGTATCCTTTCGTAATGGACTGTACAAGAGCGGAATAGAAATACTCGCTCGTAATGCCTCCGATAAATTTCCGGAACTGAAAACAATCTTTTTGCCAGAAATAAGATCGGTAGAAACACAACGAAACGGAATTTTAAGATCATCAAAATTATGGATAGGGTGATAAAGACTCTGTAAGGTTAGTTTGTTGATAAAATTTGTCAATCGTTGACCGCTGGAAATTGCAGAGGGAAGAATGGGGGTCAATCCATCGAAACGAATTGCTAATTGTTTTCTATCGGCGGCTAGTTTATGAGCAAAATATAGATCTGACCTTTCATTATCTTGTGTAAGAGAAAGAACATAATTCCAATCCGTTGTATCGACTAATTTTTCTAGTTCCGATGTTGAATAACCCGAAGCATACAATCCTCCAATTATTCCGCCAATACTTGTTCCCACAATGAAATCGATTGGGATATTGTTTTTTTCAAGTTCCTGTATGACTCCAATTTGTGCAATTCCTCTGGATCCGCCACCGCTTAAAACTAGGCAGACTGTGGGTCGCTTTATTGAATGAAACGGTATTGAAGATGTTCTTCCTGTTGTTCGTTCAGAAAACAGGGGAGTAATAATTATTTTCTTTTCCTGAGCGTAAAAAAAAGAATTACAGAGAAAAAGAAATAGGAATATTTTTTTACCGAGGTGCTGAAATGCTATTGTATTCATGATGTTATATGTTAAGATACGAAATTCTTCAAAAATATGTTTGAAAAATTTCGTAACCCATGTTTGGAGTGAAGAATAGATGAATAATGATTTCAGTCACAACAATTCGAGTCATATAGTGTATCATACATACATCAAAAAACAAATATAAGGGGGGATAATGAAGACAACTGATACCACTACCAACAGAGTACAAAAGAATAATAGAACTTTATTCTTTAACCTTGCGATTATGCTTACCAGTTTTACCGTTGCTTTGGTTGCATTGCCACAAGAAATGTTCTTTGTTGTTGCGATTATTGTGTTGATTGTACTTCGAATCATTGAAAAGGATGTAACAAAATCTGAAAAACGAAGATCAACGGTAATTACGCAAATTTGAACTCTATAAATAGTTAACATGTAAAAAGGACGGACTTTATCCGTCCTTTTTGTTTTAAATATTGTTATCAGCGTCATAAACAATTACGGAAACAATTAAACTGGTTTTCGAAACTGAAAATTTTAGATGGGATAGTACGACAGAAATTAGAATTCCTGCTTGGACTGAAATCTTTAATTGAGTAACTTTCCTAAACAATTATGTTTTCTTTGAATGTTGACTATGCAGTATCTTTATGAAACTTTCTTCTCTCATTGGACACGTAACAGAATTATATGCTGATGTTCTTATTTCTCCAAAACCGGCAGACCGATTGATCGATGTCTTTTTCCGGGAAAGGAAATATCTTGGATCAAAAGATAGACGATTCATTTCAGAGACATTATATGGCATACTTCGTAACAAACGAAAAATAGATTTGGTCATTCAATTCACTCAAGATACTCGAACAAGCCTTTTTAGTTGTTTAGCATATTTACTTCTTGATAAGAAGTATTCTTCAGAATTGTTAAGCCTTGAAATTGATGTTCCGATGGATACGCTGTTAACAATCGAACAGAATATCAATTCTAATCCTGTTTCTGACAACAGTATTGAGGCAATCGCAATACAATATTCCTTTCAAGATTGGATGATCAGTGAATGGAGGGAATATTTTGGAAGTTCCGAATTGGCTCCATTGTGTACTACGTTGAACACACAAGCACCGATGACAATTCGTGTCAACACTATTAAAACAACAGTTGAAGAATGTCAACGCAAAATGTTGATTGAAGGGGTTGAAACTGAAAAAGCGCAGTATTCTCCATATGCTCTGCACCTAAAAAAAAGAGTGAATGTATTTCAATTACAGGCATTTAAAGATGGATTATTTGAAGTGCAAGACGAAGGGAGTCAATTGCTGGCGATGCTTGTCGACCCCAAACCAAAATCAAAAGTTCTTGATGCGTGTGCAGGTGCAGGGGGCAAAGCATTGGCTATGGCTTCAATTATGAATAATCGCGGTGAAATATTTGCGTTTGATATTCATTCCTTCAGATTGGATGAACTAAAAAAACGTATCCGCCGAAGTGGTGTTGATTCCATTCGTACAAAAGCAATTCGGGAAAATGAAGTTGAAGAAGGATTTGTTGGCGCAGCTGATGTTGTTTTGGTGGATGCGCCTTGCACCGGAACAGGCACAATTCGTCGAAATCCTGGAATGAAATGGAGTGTTACACAACAAATGGTTAATGAATTACGCGAAAAACAACTCTCAATCTTATCGTTTAATTCGCAATATGTTAAGGTAGGCGGTAGATTAGTCTATGCAACTTGCTCATTGATAAAAGATGAAAATGAAAATGTGGTTGAACAGTTCTTGAGTAAAGAGAAGGATTTTGAATTAATAAATCCTTCATCAATACTAGAAAGATACAATCTTGAAGAGATGACCAATAGTAAATATTTTCAACTATTACCGCATAAATTTAACACTGATGGATTTTTTGCGGCGGTTATGAAAAGAATAAGCTGAAAACCATTTGATGCACAATATGAAAATATTTATCTCATTTTTCTTATTCTTGTTTACTTCTTGCAGTAATATTACTGATCAAGAACTTTGGATGAAAATCGAACATGCAAAGGGAAATAAAAATTGGGATTCTACAATGCAGGTTTCACAAAGAATAATCAGGGATTTCCCGAACGGTCGTTATGTTGGTTGGGCTCGATTTGCACTGGCTGAAAGTTATCGTTTCAAGAACCAGCCTCGCGAAGCATTGGATAATTATAAATTATTCCATAAACAATATCCGGAAATGCAACCATCTGCTTTGTCATTGTTTCTTACGGCATATATCTATAACAACAATCTACAAATGTTCGACAGTGCGAAAGTATATTATGAAGAATTTCTCAAAGAATTCCCCGATCATGATCTTGCTCCTTCAGTGAAATTTGAATTAGAATCAATCGGAAAATCACCTGAAGAAACTCTGAATGAACATCATCAAAATAGGACACGAATAGCAAAAAAATAAATGGAGACTCAGCGAAAATATTTACAGCCGGATGTTGTCTCAAAACTTGCAAATACGGAGTTGCGTGCCCGTTTGGTTGTTGAGGGATTCATTACGGGGCTACATAAAAGTCCCTACCATGGTTTCAGCGTGGAGTTTGCAGAACATCGTCAATATATGCCGGGTGATGAGATTCGCAGAGTAGATTGGCGCGTGTATGGCAAGACTGATAGATTTTATGTAAAACAATTTGAAGAAGAGACGAATCTTAAATCGTACATTATTTTGGATACGAGTGCATCGATGCGGTTTGCTTCAGAGATACCTCGTTCAAAAGAACAGAGAATATCAAAGATGGAGTATGCGTCATTTGTTGCTGCTTCTCTTTCATATTTGATGATCCAACAACGCGATGCAGTTGGTTTGACATTGTATGATTCAATTGTCAGAACTACCATTCCACCACACGCTACAAAACAGCATCTACGTCGCATCCTTGTTGAATTGGAGAAAGTAATTCCGAATGAGATAACGAACTCTGCGACCGCACTGCATCATCTAGCGGAAAGCATTTCACGAAGAGGATTGGTAATCATATTAAGCGATCTATTTGATGATCCTGATAAGGTGATGGCAGCATTAAAACATTTTCGTCATAATAATCACGAAGTATTAGTGATGCAAATTCTTGATCCGCTTGAAAGAAATTTTGCTTTTGGAGGAGATGCAGTGTTTAAAGATGTAGAAACGGGGGAAATGCTTACAACGCAGCCGTTTCACATTCAAAAAGCCTATCAAGAAGCGATGAAAGATTTTATTGAACGTTATAAACGTGAATGTCGTGAAAATTCCATTGATTACCTTCTTTTAGATACTACCACATCATTTGATATCGCATTATTGAATTATCTCAATAAAAGACAACGAATGGGTTGAAAATTTAGCATTGATCAACCTTTGCCTCTCCAAGCAACTTTCAGTATCTTACCATTTGAACTTCACCAATATTTGTATTGTTACAATACTTGCCGAGTCGTTGATATCCACCTATGAAAAAAATCAAATCTGTCCTTTCCGCTTCCGTTACTAATGAACAAAATCTGCTGATCGTAAAAGGGGCGCGTGAGCATAATCTTAAAAATATTGATGTTGAAATTCCTCGTGATAAACTAGTTGTAATTACGGGACTTTCAGGTTCTGGGAAATCATCGCTGGCATTTGATACTATCTATGCTGAGGGACAACGTCGTTATGTCGAATCACTTTCTGCATACGCTCGACAATTTCTAGGTTTAATGGAACGCCCTGATGTTGATTATATCGAAGGACTCTCACCGGCGATCTCGATTGAACAAAAAACTGTTAGTACCAATCCTCGTTCTACAGTTGGCACAGTTACGGAAGTGTATGACTTTCTGCGTCTGCTTTATGCCCGTGTTGGGACACAATTTTGTGTGAACGATGGTACGCGAGTGCAAAAACAAAGCGTCGACCAGATCATCGATGCGATCATGAAGATTTCACAGGGGACGAAGATACAGATCCTTGCTCCGATTGTGAAAGGCAGAAAAGGACATTATCGTGAGTTATTTGAAAAAATTCTGAAAGATGGTTTTTTGCGTGTTCGAGTTGACAATGAGGTGGTGGAAATTTCAAAAGGATTGAAACTCGATCGATACAAAATCCACAATATTGAGGTTGTCATCGATCGAATTCAGATCAAAAAAGACAGTCGTTCCCGTATAGCTGATTCTGTTGAAGTGGCATTACAATTTGGCGAAGGTGTATTGATCGTGAATGACGGTAAACAGGATATTCTTTTTAGTAAAAAATATTCCTGCCCTACGTGCGGAACAAGTTATGAAGAACCTGCCCCGAACTCATTCTCATTCAACACAACTTCAGGCGCATGTTCAGCATGTGAAGGATTGGGTGAAAAGAAAGATTTTGATCTCTCACTTATTATTCCAAATCCCAACCTATCACTTCAGCAAGAAGGTATTGCTCCTTTGGGGAAACCACGAGCAACATGGTTTTACGCTCAAGTCAAAGCAATCCTGAAAAAACATGGATACGATTACAATACGCCGATCAAACAATTCGCTAAGATCGCTTTAGATGAATTATTGTATGGAACGCATGGAGAAAAAATTGAAGTTGAATACACGTATGCAGGTGGCAGAACATCGGTATATAAACATCGGTATGACGGTGTTATGAAAATGCTTCAGGAATATTACAATGATACGGCATCTGCAAAGATCCGTGAGTGGGTAGAAGGTTACATGAGTACAAAAGTTTGCGCAGAATGCGATGGAGGTCGATTACGGAAAGAAAATCTTTCAATTCAACTGGAAGACAATAAAGGGTCGCGACATAAAATATCTGAGCTTGTTAAACAGTCGCTGGTTGACGCACAGCAATTTTTCAATGCATTGTCGTTTACAAATCGTCAGATGGAAATTGCACGACCGATCTTAAAAGAAATTAATCAACGATTGGGATTTATGGTTGATGTTGGATTGGGATATCTTACATTGGATCGAACTGCGCGGACACTTTCCGGCGGAGAAGCACAACGGATAAGATTGGCAACGCAAATTGGTTCTCAACTGGTCGGAGTATTATATATTTTGGATGAACCGAGTATCGGTCTTCACCAACGGGACAATACAAAATTGATCAGTTCGCTCAAAAGCTTACGAGATCTTGGTAATACAGTTCTTGTTGTTGAACATGACAAAGAAATGATGGAAAATGCTGACTTCATCGTAGACTTGGGACCGCATGCAGGGGAACACGGCGGAGAGTTGGTAGCAGCGGGATCTCCGGATGAATTTACAAATGGACTTGCTAAAACTGTCGGTGATCGTTCTTCAACAATTGAATATCTTACCGGTAAAAAAAATATTGAAATTCCAAAAGTGCGAAGGAAAGGAAATGGAAAATCTCTTTCTCTTTGCTTCCGAAAGTCTGCTCAGTCTATCTAAAGGCGCGCGATAAGAGCCAATTACTGGA
>JANXZD010000508.1 GCA_025355705.1 Bacteroidota bacterium
CATGATATGCAATGAATTGACCATAATGAACCATTCTTAATAATTGGCAAGGAGTACATTTTTGTTGTTAAAAATAGTTCTGTAGAAGCATTAGTAAAAATGAAAAAGAAAAAAAATTCATTTTTCTCATCCGATTTTCAATTTTCAGGGATATATGTAAGCAAAAGGGGAAATTCAATGAAAATGGTATCGGGGAGTTAATATTTTGAATGTCTTTGGCGATTTGAACCAGAATTTACTGCAATCTGATAGTGAATTCGACTCCATTTCTGTTCGTGAACCAAGTACGACGGTGTACGGAACGCAATTCGATTCCGTGACCATTAAAATTGTTTGGCTGAAAGCGGAAAAGGAATTTGGATATTTTTTTGTTCGGAAAGATGAATTTGGAAGAAGCATAGCATTACAAGATTTTGGAACGAAGAAAGTGAACGGCTGGGAAATCCATCACATTATACCGGTTTCCAAAGGAGGAACCGATGATTTATCCAATCTGCAGCCGCTCCATTGGGAAAACCATCTCGTGAAAGGAGAAGATTAAGGTTTTTACGTGTGCTGTCAGAATGGAAAAGAAGTGATGTTGCGGTGAAGTGAGTCTGTTTGTATATTTATAGTTCTACTAACGTCCTGTTCAAACACGATACCTCACTACTAAGCAAGATTATCAATGTCTCGACCGGTTGAAACATTAGATATCACACTTCTGAGAAACAATAAGAATGAATTTGTTGTCCGTTGCCAAAAGACCATTTCAATTATCGTTAAGCAATATATTGCAAAACGAATGTTTTCGGCCTCAAATTTTGAGGATATCAAACAGAGTGTCAACGTTGAATTGATCAAACGGCTTCCGCTGATTGAAAAAAATTATACCGGGGAAGTCCTGCTGGTAACATATTTGAATGTTGTGATCAAGAATATCTGTTTACGGATCTATCAGAAAGAAGCATCCGTAATTACCCCGATATCGCTTGGTGAAATATGGATGCTGAGCGATGAAAATGCAGACAACAATATTTTATTCTCAAACGAATTGGAACGATTCGCCGTTGCGTTGAAACTCTTCCGTTCAGAACGGTTCAAAATACTTGTGTGCATAAAAGTATATTTTTCGATCACTATTAGTTCCACAGAACTAAAGCAATGTTTTCGCGGCATTACCAAAGATGACCATGATCGTGTCTTGGATGTTTTCGAAGAACATTATTCCAGTAACGACACGTCTCATAATTTTAATGTACTCACAATAATGCTGAACAAATATGATCGCTCTTTATTTTTATTGACAGAAGAATCCGTGCGGCGTTTTACAAATATGATGATTCAAAAATTGATTGTGCTGATGAACGGCAATCCGCCGAGTCGAACACATACAAAAGATACACTGAAAGTTCTTTTGGAACATTATTCCGAGCTTCACACGAACAATAATTAAATACTGATGGACCATTTTTAAGGACACACTATGAAAACAAATATCTTTCTCTCTCGCAACCACCTCAATGAAAACGGAATTGCCTTGTACGTTGACGCAATCAAATTAGAACAGATCGATAAACTTCCTGCCGCCATTGTTCATCACGTTGAACAATGCGAAGAATGTAAAATGCAGATTATGGAAGTCGCGGAATTAATGGCTGGTCAAGAGTATGATAAAACGGTAAAACATCCATTCTTTAATCCCAAAGAATACCCCGTTTACTCCGGCATCTATCGTATTGCTGCAGTGTTGGTAATTGCAGCTTTTATCGGAACAATATATTATTTCCTCGCTAATAAAATGCCGGAAACAATTCAAAACAAACAGTCTCTTGTAATAGAACAACAGCCGCGCAATCCTGTTTTGACTGACTCTCTTCCTGTTGAACAAAAACGATCTCCCGCCAAACCAACGGACAATCTCATAGCTGCAAACGTGGAATCTTCTCCTAATCTTGACGACCTTGTCCAGACGCAGTTTCGTTCGACAACAATTGAGATTATTTCACCTGAAATCGGAGCCATTGTTCAAAACCCGGTCACATTCCGATGGAAACAATATGAAAAACGGATAACGATCAAGATCCTTTCCAATAAAGAATTGACACTTGTCTCCTCCACTCTTTCAGGAGATTCGTTTACCACTACTAAAAAATTCGCACCGGGATTGTATTACTGGAAGTTGGAAACAACTGATGAATTGTTATTTGTTGGGAAATTTTTGGTGAAGTAGTTGAGTTTTTAAAAGACAATAGCTTAGAAAGAAAACTATTATTTTCCAACCAACACAAATCCACTCCACTTGCTGGGAAATGCAGATTCTTTCGAAGCAATCAATGATAATTTTGCGGAACGAAGAGATGATGAATATGATCGTCCTGTAACAACATTCTTATAGAACTCATCCATCAGCAGATACGTCTGCTTATCTGAAACTTTCCATAATGAGTAGATGATATTTTTTGCTCCGGCATAAAACAGGCCGCGGGAAAGAGCGATCATTCCCTCACCATCAACAAGTTTCCCTACTCCGCTTTCACAACTGCTCAGCACAACCAATTGTGCTTTCAAATTGAGATTGAATGTTTCATCAACATAGAGAATACCGTCATCATCGGCAGTCGAATCTTTAGGCTGCGAAAATATTATAGCGGATAATTTTGGATTCTTCTCGTTGATGAAACCATGAGTAGCAATGTGAACAATATCGGCCTCGCGGCTGAACTCTTTGAAGTTCTTTTCTGTTGCAGCCTCATGAAGGAAATTCTTTGTGTGAAACGAATGCTTATTGAATGTGTGTTCAATGGAAAGAACTTCATCTTCGGAATATTTCAACTCGTTGAACTTTTTACCATCTAAGGTAATGGAACGAAAATCCCCAAGTCCGCTCTCTTCCACGAACGATCTGTTTGCAAAAATATCTCCGTTCTTGATCGAATCCCTAAATACCGGAGCAAATCCGACAAAGCTTGGCGTAGTAGGAATATTTTTGTTCACCCGCTCGTTCATTGTAAGATCGAATGCTGCGGAATAGGAATACATGACATTGTGCGTTGAAATAACGTACTGTATGTTTGAAAAATCAATTCCATTCGATGAGTACCGCTGCGTTGGCAGAGCTTCAAAGGGAATGGTAAAAAGATATCCATCGGGAATGATGGTGATGGATGTCTTTGTTGCGATCTCTTTTTCCAGAGGACGAAGAAGTGTGGAATACAACTCATATCCGGATGAACAGTAAGCTTCCGCATTGTATGTTTTTAAAGCGGCAGAAAACCGTTGTGCCACCGCACCTGTCGTTGAAGTGTTTCGGATGGTCTGCAATGACAAGGTTTTGTTCGTCAGCGTGAATGCGTAGATCACGCTGTCATTGATCATGAATTCCACCATTGCGGACGATGGGATAAGGCTCTTCTGAGCCTGCGTCAATGAAAGCGTATAGCGGGCATATTTCAATTCATAATATTTCGGGTACTGTTGCTCCAATAGTTCAATGAATTGTTGATGCTGACGCGAAAGTTCAAAATGTTTTGTTTGAAGATCGGAAGGGGAAGAAACACTGCGATTGTTGCCATTGTCAGTAGTATGGAACAACTTTAATTCGTAGAATGCAATGGACTGCAGCAGTTCTCGCTCATAATTCAACAACGAATCCGGAATTCCTGCAAATGATTTTGCTTCGCCGTCGAACAATTTTTCTAACAGGATATTCCCTTTGCTCCTGTCGGCAATAAGGAATGCCTGCTCTTTATACAAAGGATCCTTTGTCTTTTCAAACAATGTCACCGCAACTCTGCACGCGTTACGATAGATCGAAGCACTTCTTTCCGCAAGAAAGAACTTTGACCCATCCCCTGAATATTGTTTTCGAGCATCATCAACAACGGTGCATGCCGTTTGATATTGCATAAGCACAGCACGAAGATCATCAAGTGATCTGCTCTTTGTATAGATCTTTTCCAGCGTATGCGCTTTCTGTTCAATGCTTGAAAGTAGTTCCTTCTTATAGAAGCAACAATCTATCTTCGGCGCCGCGTATGGATCGGTTGCTCTTTCCGATAATGTTAGTATATCAATTGAATGTTGATAATAGCGAAGCGCCTGTTGATATTGTCGTTGTGAAAAACAAAGATCGCCAAATCGGTGTTGAAGAAGTGCGCTTTGCGGAATATTCTTTTCTTTAGAACGCTGTTCTATCGACAACGAGCGGCGAAGATTTACCAATGCGGAATCGAATTGTTTTTGCTGCAGATACACATCGGCAATTGAAGAATATAATGCAGCAATATCATTTCTGGACAGTGTGTCGTTCACACTTTCTCTTGCGGTGATCGCTTTTTTAAAAAAAATCAACGCTCTGCCAAATTGTTTTGCTTCACGATAGACATTTGCCGTCTGTTCATACATAAATCCTGTCTGTGGATGAAATTCACCATAAAACTGTTCGTAGATCGTAATTCCTTTTTCAACATACTCGATTGCTTTATCATATTCACCAGTCTTACTGTAAATATCTGCAAGACGAAGAGGTATGCCCCCTTGTGGCAATTTCTTTTCAGGATACCGGATGGAGAAAATGTTAAAGGCGCGAAGCAGATATTCTTTTGCTTTTTCGTAATCTCCAAGGTTGGTATATATTTCTCCTAATTTACCGTATGCCGTTGCGACATTGGAGTGTTCGGGAAGATGGAGTGATGTATATATTTCAATCGTTCTTTTCCCGAAGTCTATTCCATTGCGATAGTCCCCTTTGTTATTGTAACAGGACATAATGAATAAATTACAAGCCGCTGCTTCTGCAGTAAAAGACAAACCTATAGAGTCATAGATATTGAGGGCTTGATGATAATAATACAATGCCTGATTGAAATCATTTTTATCGTCGTAGACACTTCCAAGGACAAACAATGTTGTCGCAAAATTTTTATTGTTACGTCCTAAAACTTTTTCCTGTATTTCTCTTGCACTAAACAATGCGCTGAGTGCCGAGGAATAATCTCCTTGAACTCTTTTTATTCCTCCTAATGTATAATAACCAGAAGCGGTTCTTTCATGGTAATAACCATAAAATGCTTCGTTTAATTGGATTCCTTTTTTTACATAGTTTTCGGCATCTATAAAATCTTCCGAAGCATAGTATGCGTATCCAAGTAATATATAGATGAAACCTATCTGTCCACAAGAGTCAATTTCTAGTGTTGGTATTCTTTCTAATGCGCTGTTCAGTACTTGAATAGCCTCACCATTCTTAACTGATTGTAATAATATCCGTGCAATTTCTATTTGGCTTTCAAGATATTGAGGTGATTTTCCTAATATCGTCCAAATTTTCCCTGCTTCTTCGTAATTAGCAATCGCTTTTCCATATTGTAGATGCTCCATTTCGCTTCTGGCATGCGAAATAAAACTCAATGCTTTCGTCGAATCTGCACTTTTTTCAAATCCAGGCAAAATTTGTAAAAATGCCAAAAAATAGAACGACTTAAATTTGCATATTTTAAGGCATTTTTTAATCACTACTTAGGTCCAAGAAAAATAAATCATTTTTTAAAAGATTTCTCATCCGATTTTCACTTTTTAGGGATATATGTATGCAAACAAGGTAAAACCTAAAATTCACTCTACATTATTTAACAATATCGAAAGGAATACGCTTCATGACGACAAATATTATTACTGTTCTATTAATTGTTGCACTTGGGGTTGCAATTGAAACAACAATAGTGTCGGATGTTTGCAGTACGATTTGCACAACATCGGAGCCCGGTTCAGGCACTATACCACCACCCCACCAGTAATAAACGTTTTTTCTCTTGAATTAGCAATATCAGTAGTTCCAGTATAGTATGAATAGCTGGGTGTACTGTATTCTCTTTTGTAGAATAACTTTATATCACAATACCATTACACCATGGAATATTATGAGAACGATAATAGAACCCAAGACTCCAAAGAGCTGAATCCACTCAATGGAAATGGTGAAACCATTCTTATTATTGATGATGAGGAACCCTTTGTCGAAGTGACAAAGCTCCTTTTGGAGTACCATGGTTACACTATTCTTACTGCGTATGACGGTGTTGAGGGTATTTCTGTGTTCAGTGAAAATAAAGAACAGATCAAAATTATTGTGTGCGATCTTAATATGCCCAGACTGGGCGGAAGATCAATATTACAAAAAGTACTGGAAATTGAGCCGACAACAAAGATCTTGATCATCAGCGGATCGATTGAAGAAGATTATATTGTTGAATATCTCGTTTCAGACAAGATCGATTTTTTGCAGAAGCCATTTCTTATCGAAAAATTATTAATATCTTTAAAACAGTTGCTTTATCCACGGGGAAAAAACGGCACATTCCATTAGCTATGGAACAATATTCCAGGATTGAAGAGGTTTGATCATTTCATAATTTGTCAGATCGAACTGAATTGGTGTAACAGAAATTTTATTGTTCAATATCGCCCGCTGATCGATATCCTCTTCATCATCCAATTCTACTAACTCTCCTTTCAACCAAAAATATTGTTTATTCCCCGGATCACGGCAGGGAAAATCGATGTGGAACGATGAGTTTGA
>JANXZD010000512.1 GCA_025355705.1 Bacteroidota bacterium
AGGGGATTCAATTCATATTACGAAACGTATCAATCCCGGTGATCCGTCGGTCATTCCGATCGATACGGCTTCAGTGAACAAACTGACAATAACATCCCCGCGCACTAAAAATTTAGATGGCAACTCTCCCAGTGTTGGTAGAAAAGTATTCATCAGTTTGTTCACTGAAGCCGTATCGATCGGAATGACCGACGGATCACCGGGATTGATACGTTTCGTAATATGAATTGAATCCCCTAATCCGCCAGCTTTGTTTACTGGAACCACATACAAATTCACATCTGTAGGGAACAATCCAGTGCTAAGCACTTTAGTAGAAAGATTTATAGCACTCCTAATTCCTTTTAGAGTGAGATTATTTCCAATATCTCCGATCCCAACGTCGAATAATTGATTCACATTAAGAGTGTACGGCGGGATTTTTCCCTGAACTTCAGTAAGAACAAACGCACCAACCGGCTGAACATCGGCAATAACCTGATCTGTTTTATTGATCGCTACATAGCCGCTTGTCGCTTTCAATGTTTTTATTTCTAAGCTGAAATGTAAGAACTGTGTTACGGCAGTATCAATGCCCGAACGATCACGAGAAACGAATGAGACATCTTTCATATTGATTGTGGTTACCAAAGAATCACTTGCGCTCACGGTAACAACTCCCGTTGTCGGATCTGTGCCAGGAAGTTTATATTCCTGACCCCCTTTCAAATTGTCTGACAGTTCTGAGATACTGAACTTAACACTTAATTTCAAAGCAGCTTTGTTTATTATCCGAACCTTCATACCACCGCTCTCAAACTTTGCAAGTTTTACTTTAATCTTTTGATCAAGTTGAATTGCAGAATCAGGAACTGCAACCAAATTTTGCGGGTTAAAATTAATTGTGTTCACTAACCCCGACTGCAAGTATCCATTTGTCATGGACAATGTCGAAACTAAATTATTATTATTTCCGATGGTCTTGCCAAAATAATTGGATATGTTTACTGTACCTTTCAATTTTAAAACAGCATCCATTCTTTTATTTGCTAATTGAATAGTGCTGGAAGGTACGGTCGTATTTGCCAAAATCTTCCCGGGGAATACAAATGTACCAACAACTTGCGTCGTATCATTGTTGTTTACCAACTGCAATGAATTTGCTACAAACTGAATATCAAAAGGAAAATTATTAGCAATGGATAGGGACATCTGACCATTCTCATACACAATGAATTTGTAGTCTGTGGAATCACCAAATATTTGATTTATTGCTGTCGGTGGAGCGGGGTCCGGTACCATCGATTGAATCTGAGCGTTTGCAATGGTCAATTCTGATGAAATGTTATGAGTTGCATTTAATTGTTGTCCCGCTGCACCAACAGTGGACATGGAACCCTTTAGCTTCAAAATTCCATCCATCTTAACACTTGCAAGTGAAACAGGTGTTGATGTCATACTTGTTCCGGCTGCAATTTGTCCTGAAAAAACAAATGTAGCAACTGTTTGACTCGTATCACTCGCTGAATTAAAATTCACCAATCGCAATTGATTACTTGCAAACTGAATTGCCACGGGGAAATTATTGGTGATCTTCAAACTCATTGTTCCGTTAGCAAAGGTCAAATACGTGAATTTTGAAGTGTCTCCAAATTTTTGATCTATCTGAATTCCAGTGAGATTAACTAACAGTGGGCCTGTCGGGATTCCCAACTGACTCGGTGATAATGTTGCTGTTTGAGGATCAAAAGCGGGGTTGAGTTTGGATGTATTGATCCCCAATTGAGCAGCCGTTAAATTAAACGTCGGAGGAGTTCCAATATCAACCGGTATAACACCAACCTCTTGTTGTATCGTGTTCCCCTTGGGCGAAGGCATATTAAAGACAGTTTTCGATATCCCCTGTCTTGAACCTATGGCATTTTCTGTCGGCCGATAGAGTACAACGCCGGTTGTTGTATCAAATTTAGAATCCTTATTTACCATATCGCTGAAATAAAACGTCTTATTGACTAACGTTAAATTCAACGGTGTTTCCCACGTTGGCGCTTTGAAATCGAGCGGCTTTTCGATGCAATGGTATGATAACGGAAGTGTGGCAAAAAGAACAACGAACAACTTCAGCCAATGATATTTTGAACGGAGTGAGGTTTGCATGAATATCCCCTTGATGATTAAATGAAATTCTTTGAGGCAAGATACAATGCAGAATTGTTAAACACAATAAACCGCACATTCTTTCCTTTCACAAATATTGTGAAGAATTGAATTATTAAATTGTGGTAACGCTCACACCCTAATGTACCTTTTCTTCTTTTACCGGAACTTGAAAACCGAAAGGATTGGCAGTTTCTTCCCCAAAGATCTTTATTTCTCCAAACTTTTCTTCATATTTTTGAATATTATCGCGAATAGCATTCATCAGCAATTTTGTATGCTGAGGTGTCATAATAATTCTTGCTTGAACGCGTGCTTTCGGAACACCCGGAAGAATCCTTGTAAAATCGATGACAAATTCTGCAGGGGAATGAGTGATAATGGCAAGATTTGAATACGTTCCCTCTGCTTCTTTCTCTCCCAATTCAATGTTTATCTGTTGTCCCTGCGGCGGTTGTGGATTGCTCATAATATACTTTCGTAAAATACAAAGTCCGAAGCTGGCACTCACACAGTGTGGTTATCAACTTCGGACAAAAAGTTACCCCTTAGTTTTTTCCCTGTCTGATATCATC
>JANXZD010000002.1 GCA_025355705.1 Bacteroidota bacterium
TGCATGCTGATGTTGAAAGAATTTCAGGACAAGAACTTGTAACATTTTCACAACCGGTATTTTAAAAACTTCATTCTTTGGAGAACTATGGCAAACGACTCGCTCACTATTACCGATAATCGGACAGGTAAATCATACGACCTGCCGATAACGTACGGCACCATTCATGCTACCGACCTTCGAAAGATAAAAACTTCCACCGACGATTTTGGAATGATGACGTATGATCCTGCATTTATGAATACGGCATCGTGCAAAAGCACGGTAACGTTTATCGACGGTGATAAAGGAATTTTACGGTATCGTGGATATCCCATTGAACAGCTCGCTGAAAAGAGTACGTACCTTGAAGTAGCCTATCTTCTGCTCTATGGTAATCTTCCTACAAAGGAACAGTTGACTGCATGGGAAGACAATATAAAGTTGCACACCTATATCCATGAGAATGTAAAAAAATTAATGGAAGGTTTCCGTTATGATGCCCACCCAATGGGAATGTTCATTAGCACCGTCGCTGCACTTTCAACCTTCTACCCTGAAGCAAATAAAATATTCGATCAGGACATTCGACAGAAACAAATTCTACGCTTAATTGGGAAAGTGCCAACGATTGCCGCTTTTTCGTACCGTCATATCAAAGGCATGCCCTATGTGTATCCAAACAACAATAGTAGTTTCATAAAGAATTTTTTAAATATGATGTACAGTATTGGCACTCATAACTATGAGGTACCTCCAATATTTGAAAAAGCCTTAAATATTCTTTTTATCCTTCATGCAGACCACGAACAAAATTGCTCAACAAGCGCCATGCGAAGCGTTGGAAGTTCCCACGTCGATCCGTATTCGGCTACCGCTGCTGCTGCTGCTGCGTTGTATGGTCCATTACATGGCGGTGCAAATGAAGCTGTCCTGCGAATGCTGGATCATATCGGGAATATCAAGGAAGTTCCGGCCTTTATAGAAAAAGTGAAGAGCGGCGAAGGCCGCTTAATGGGATTTGGTCATCGTGTGTACAAAAACTTTGATCCGCGTGCAACAGTCATTAAAAATCTTGCAAATGAAGTATTCAAAGTGACCGGCGTCGATCCCAAATTAGAGATCGCCCTTGAACTTGAACGTATCGCATTGAGCGACGAATATTTCATTAAACGTAAATTATATCCGAATGTTGATTTCTACTCGGGCTTGATCTATAAGGCAATGGGATTTCCAATGGAATTCTTCCCTGTCTTGTTTGCCATTCCAAGAACATCCGGATGGATCACACATTGGCAGGAAATGCTTCTGGACGAAGATCAAAAAATTGCGCGTCCACGACAGATCTATTTAGGCCATGATTCTCGAGATTATGTGCCTATCGAAAAACGCAAATAATCTCTCCTTTGTTGATAGCGTTCTGAACAATCAGAACGCTATTCTTATTTTTGAAAGAGTCTAATGAAAGCAACGATCAATAATTGTTTAATTCGATATGTCGATGTCGGGTCACCGAATGCAATCCCGATAATTTTCATCCATGGATTCCCCTTCAGTCATAGGATGTGGAATTTTCCCGGCGGACAAATTGATGCATTATCTGGAACCAATCGTGTTATTGCATATGACATCCGCGGGCACGGAGAAAGCGAAGTTGGAACCGGACATTATTCAATAGAATTATTTGTCGACGATCTCATCGCACTCATGGATCATTTGCACATTCCGAAAGCGATCATTTGCGGATTATCAATGGGCGGATATATCGCTCTTCGTGCCGTTGAACGAAATCCAGAACGCATTCTTGGTCTGGTATTATGTGATACCCGCAGTGAAGCAGACGGTAATGAAGCAAAGATACGTCGTGCGAACGGTATCAAATTCGTCCAGGCAAACGGAATGAAATATTATGCACAGGATTATGTGAAAATCGTTTTTGCATCATCCTCATTCGAAACACATCCGGAATCGATCAAGATTGTCCAAAGTATCGTTGAACGGACTGCCTCAACATCGATCTATGGGACATTATTAGCGCTTGCTGCTCGTACGGATACCACGGCGAGCCTTGCAAATATCAAATGCCCCACGCTTATTCTTGTCGGTGAGAAGGATAATGTCACACCGGTGAGCGCTTCGCAAGCGATGAACAAAATTATTCCCGGGTCAACAATGGCTGTCATTCCCAACGCGGGACATATCAGCAATATGGAAAATACCGGCGAATTCAATAAACATCTTATTGAATTCGTCTCAACGATCAAACCAGAGGTCGTTGCCGTTTAGCATCCAGGTGGACTCCACTTTTAAAGTGGAGTCCATCTTCCCCGTCAATTTATAAAATGTTTTTAGTGTATGCTGACCTTCAATTCTTTGC
>JANXZD010000039.1 GCA_025355705.1 Bacteroidota bacterium
AAAAATCGGTGATCCATCTCCGATCAAACATATTTTTTATATCATCAAAGAAAATCGGACATACGATCAAGTTCTTGGAGATATTCCCGAAGGGAATGGGGATACAAGTTTAGTGTTGTTTGGAGAACGCATTACACCGAATCAACATGCTCTTGTCAAGGAATTCGTGCTGCTTGATAATTTTTATGTGGATGGCGAGGTGAGTGCGGATGGTCATAACTGGAGTACGGGTGCATACGCGACGGATTTTTTAGAAAAGACTTGGGTCACAAGTTACGGCGGACGAGGCGGCAGTTATGATGCTGAAGGAAATCGTGCAGTTGCAAACAATAAAAATTTTATATGGGATATGTGTAAGAAGAATAATGTTTCGTACCGAACATACGGTGAATTTGCCGATGGAAACAAGCCGAATATTCCTGCACTTACCGATCATGTATGTCCCTATTTTACCGATTGGGATCAAACTGTTCGTGATACAACAAGATTTTTTCAATGGAAGCGTGAGTTTGATTCGCTACTTACAGTGAACAGCGTTCCCCAGTTAAATACCATTCGTTTTATTAACGACCATACCGAAGGGATGCGGAAAAATAGACCTTCACCATTTGCGCACGTTGCCGATAATGATCTAGCAGTCGGAATGTTTATAGAGTATTTAAGTAAAAGTTCCATTTGGAACGAAAGTGTTGTTTTTATTCTTGAAGATGATGCGCAGAATGGTCCCGATCATGTTGATGCACATCGCAGTCCGGTATATATTGCCGGTGGATTGGTAAAACGAAATTTTATCGATCATACACCATATACAACATCATCCGTTCTGCGAACCATTGAACTTATTCTTGGTCTTTCTCCGATGTCTCAATACGATGCAGCAGCAACGTCAATGTGGCGCTGTTTTACACCTGAACCAAACAACCGGCCGTTTAATTCACTTTCATCCAATGTTGATCTCAATGAGATAAACATTGCAACAAACGAATGGCAGCGTAAAAGTGAAGAGTTTGATTTTACGATAGAAGATCGCGCACCCGATCAAGAATTCAACGAAGTGTTGTGGTTTGCTGTAAAAGGGGGAGACGTTCCTTTCCCGTCGATCAATCGCGCAGCGTTTGTAAGAGTTAAAGAAAATGACGAAGATTAGACAAGTGTTGTTTGTTATTTCATTTGACTGATTCCATGAATAGAAAATATATCATACTAGCTTCAATTATTATTCTATTTGGAATTATCCCGGGACAACATAAACACAATTCGTCTGAAAATAATGTTCAAATCAGAACAATTCTGTCGGATGAAATCTTTCATGATGGTGAACTAGACATCTATACTTTTAAACAATTCGAAATGACAATTGTTTCAATCCACGGTGACATTGATTTCATCTACGAACCATTCAATGCAAAACCATTTGGCGAGTTGGCAAAAGAGAGTAATTTTCGCTTTGCCATAAACGCAACATATTTTGCGGGATCGAATGTTCATGCAACACATTGCGGATGGTTGAAGATGTATGGAAATAAAATCATTTCAAAAAAGATGAACGATCCGCAGATCAAATATATTAGTCAGTATAATAAGCAAACCAAAAAGATCTATTTCTTTTATTATAAAGATTTCATCACTACGGATGATAGTAATTCGCTCGAATTTCAAACCGGACCAATGGTCGTTGAAAGTGATTCGTTATCAATGCAGTCCATCGCTTCATCAATCAATGGAATGAGAAAAGCACCGAGAACACTCTTGGCATCGACGGATCATAAGAATATATATTTTATAACAGTTCGAACATCTGTACAGCTCCAAGAGATTGGGAATTTCCTTCGGTCATTATTGATTTTTGATAAAAAGAAATTAGATGTTATTAATTTGGATGGCGGTCCATCGACCGCGTTATATTCAAAGAATAATCCAGAAATAAACTTTAATACAAAACCTCAATTACCTTTCCTTTTAGGTGTTCAATAGAACATAAACATTTGGTTTTTCATATTTGACTTTGGAAGATCATTCAACGCAATCTCCTCGCAGAATAGCTACTCTTCATAGAATAATCGATTAATGTCCAGTTATTTGCTCCTTCATTTTTTTTCATAGGACCAAGACTTTTTGCTGTTATTTTCTTGACTCTACGGTTCAGCAAGCCTATATTTGTGATGAAACAAGTTTCTCACGATAGATAAGAGTCGGGAATTAAATTACATAACACGTATCGTATCAACCTTCTCCTTGTTCGCTAAACGTCGAAAAATAATAGAGAGATAGAATGACCCCTTCAAAAGTCGCAAAACGCGGCATTTTTGATCTTAAAAAATTAGTGCAGGAAAAGTATCCTTTGCTTTCCGAACAACAGCGCAACGTTGCAGATTTTCTTCTCCATAATCTGAATGACGCACCATTCTATTCAGTTATTGAGCTGGGGAAAAAATGCGGAGCAAGCAAGGCAACCGTTGTTCGCTTTGCTCAGGCACTTGGTCTTTCGGGATTTCAGGAATTACGGGCGAATCTGTTGGAAGGTGTTCAATCAGAAATAAAACTGAAAGATAAATTTTCACTGATCCATAAATCAGATCATCAGGAATCTCTTACGTTGGTGGCACAACAAGATGTCAAGAATATCAATCAAACGATCAATCATCTCGACAAAAAAGTTTTCAGTGAAGTATGTGATGCGATCATGAAGGCGTCTCACGTCTATACTGTCGGACTGGGTATTTCCTATTTGATGTCCCAGATACTCTCATATTCGCTCAATCAAGCGGCGATTCGTTCAACGCCGCTGGTGCACGACTACAAGACATTTCTTGATCAAATAGAATTCCTTACACCCAAAGATGTTCTGATCGCATTATCGTTTCCTCCGTATTCAAATGAAACGATCGATGCCGTAAAATTTGCAGCGCAAAAGAATGTTCACATTATCGCCATCACCGATAAGCTGACATCACCAATCACTTTTTTTTCCCATAAAGTAATTCCGGTGCGAAGTCAGAATCTGAACTTTACGAACTCATTTTCTGCAATCTCGGTGATTATCAACGCAATCGCTACCGAACTTTCGATGTGCAATGAAACAAAGGTACTTCGGAACCAAAAAGAAGTTGTTTCAAAACTTCATAAAATGGGACATTATAATGCTGAGCGTTAATGGATCTGTTCAGTATGGTGTTGAAACAAGGATATAAGACATGAAGAATAAAACGCTCTCTTATCGATTGCAGTGGGCCGCAACAGCGGTGCAAAAGGAATGGTCTTAATGAGATGATACCGCATTCTTGCGCTTAGGTTTTTAAAAACAACAATGATATCGTCGTAGCGTCAATATTTTTCTCAAATAATTATTCAACTGCCTATATAAAAGGAGCCGTTCCGTGAAAGCCAAAGATTTTCTTACTATCCGTGATATTAGCAAAGAAGAAATGCACGAGATATTTACGATCGCGCGTGACATGAAAGCTGATCGAAGCAAATACGCAGAAACGTTGAAAGGAAAAACGCTTGCACTTATTTTTGAAAAACCTTCTCTGAGAACTCGAACATCATTTGATGTCGGAATCCAACAATTAGGCGGATTCTCACTCTATTTATCTCCTGCCGAAATCAATCTTGGCAAACGCGAGTCAGTGCACGATGTCGCAAAAAATCTTGAACGGATGGTGCAGGGAATAATGATCAGAACCTTTGCTCATCAGATCGTAATTGATATGGCAAAATATGCATCCATACCTGTCATCAATGGATTGACAGATTATTCACATCCGTGTCAGGCGATGGCAGATTTTCTAACGATCCTTGAAAAGAAAAAAAAGCTTGAAGGATTAAAACTTGTTTATGTCGGTGATGGAAATAATGTTGCTCACTCTTTGATGTTTGCCGGCGCACGGCTTGGTGTTCATGTAACGGTTGCGTGCCCACCGGATTTCAAACCCAATGCCGCAGCATTTCAACAAGCAGTGGAAGATGCAAAGTCAACCGGTGCTGTGATCGAAATAGTGCATGATCCCGCAGTCGGAGTGAAAAATGCCGATGTGGTGTATACTGATACATGGGCATCGATGGGACAGGAAAGCGAAGCGGAAGCCCGGAAAAAAATATTTGCTCCGTATCAGGTGAATAGAAAACTGATGTCGTACGCAAAAAGTGATGCGCTTTTTATGCATTGTCTTCCGGCGCATCGTAATGAAGAAGTGACCGATGAGATCATCGATTCACCGCAGTCTGTTGTGTTTGATGAAGCGGAAAACCGCCTTCATGTGCAAAAAGCAATCATCTATCAATTGATGAAATAAACCTTATGAAAAAAACAGCATTGATCGCAATTGGTGGAAATTCACTTATCCGCGCCGGTGAGCGCGGAACGATTGATGAGCAACTGAAGAACGCCCACGCTACTGCACGGTGCATTGTTCAAATGGTGGCTCAAGGATGGCGCATCGTCATTACCCATGGCAACGGACCGCAGGTAGGTGCGGCGTTGATGCGATCTGAGCGGGCTGC
Source organism: Bacteroidota bacterium (assembly GCA_025355705.1). Taxonomy (GTDB): domain Bacteria; phylum Bacteroidota; class Ignavibacteria; order UBA10030; family UBA8401; genus UBA8401. The sequence goes on from JANXZD010000039.1 coordinate 4,504, forward strand.
CAGTGATGTGTACACACATCCGCTTGATGTATGTGTCGCGACCACGCAAAGTGAGATCGGGTACATCATTCAACGAGCGATGGAATTTGAATTGCGTGAGATCGGATTGCTGACACCCGTGATGACCGTGCTGACACAAGTAAAAGTTGATGAGAACGATCCTGCATTTTCGAATCCCACAAAACCGATCGGTCCGTTCTATTCAAAGTCGGATGCGGAAGAAAAACAACGAACACTCGGATGGCATATTATTGAAGATGCAGCGCGAGGATATCGTCGTGTTGTTCCTTCTCCCGAACCGGTCGAAGTGTTTGAACAGGAGATCATACGGAAGATCCTCGATCTTAATATGATCGTTATTGCTGTCGGCGGCGGCGGAATTCCCGTTATCGAACGCGAAAAATATCTTGTGCTCGGCCGTGAAGCAGTGATCGATAAGGATCGCGCATCTGCTCTCCTTGCAACCGGATTGGGAGTTGATCTTTTTATTATCAGTACCGATGCTGAGAAGGTGTGCATCGATTTTAAGAAACCAACACAACATGGTATTGATATTGCTACTGCAGATGAAATGCAGAAGTTCTATGATCAGGGACAATTTCCAGCAGGCAGTATGGGTCCCAAAGTTCAATCTGCGATCCGGTATCTGCGAAACGGTGGGAAAAAAGTTATCATCACATCGTACGAATTTTTAATGGATGCGTTGGACGGCAAAGCAGGAACGCGTATTGTCCCATAACATTATTGGAGTGAGCAAACCATGAAACTACAGCATGTCATAGAATCGCAGCAGTTCACAGTTCCATTGCTATTAGAAATATTTGAACGTACACGGCGTATGGAGTCGATTGTTGCCCGAGGCGGGACACGTGATTATGAAAACAAGATCATGGCGACGCTGTTCTACAAATCGTCGACACGCACGAGATTTTCGTTTGAATCAGCCATGTTCCGGCTCGGTGGAAAAGTATTGTCCACAGAGAACGGACAGGCTTTTTCTTCAGAAATAAAAGGTGAATCGCTGGAAGATACCATCCGTATCATTGCTAATTATTCCGATGTTATCGTGTTGCGGCATACGGAAGAAGGTGCGGCAAAACGTGCTGCACTCGTGTCATCTGTTCCGGTCATCAATGCCGGTGACGGAAATGGCGGTCAACATCCGACGCAGGCGTTACTCGATCTCTATACCATCTATAATGAATGTAAAACCGTCAATGGCTTATCCGTGGCGCTGATCGGAGCACTTGATAATGGACGGACGGTGCGCTCACTAACCTATCTTCTTAGTAAGTTCGATCGTATTAAATTCTATTTTATTGCACCTCGGGAAATGCAAGTGAAACCGGATATCCTTGCGTATCTTGATAAATATAAGGTCAGCTACGAGCTGTCTTCCGATCCCGCAAAAATTATTTCGCAGGTAGATGTTGTCTATCAAACAAGGATCGATCGTGAACGACTTCAACGGAGTGACATCGATCTTTCGGTCTATAATATAGACAAAGGTGTTCTTCAGAAAATGAAATCAAATGCAATCATCATGCACCCGCTGCCACGGTCGGTCGAGATCGATCAAAATATCGATGCCGATCCACGTGCGGTCTATTTCCGCCAGTCACGTAACGGATTGTTCGTGCGGATGGCATTGCTGACAATTTTATTTGATAAGGAATAATTCTATGGCACTTCTGGTCTATTATTTGAACATGATGTAATGACAATGTTCTTGTTGTACCGGATCACTGTGAACATTACAATACATAGTATAAAAAAGGGCTGGACATGAAAACGCAAGAGTATATCGCACTCGAAGAACAATATGGCGCACACAATTATCATCCACTCGATGTTGTCATCCAAAAAGCAGAAGGTGTATGGGTGACCGATGTTGAAGGAAACCGGTTCCTCGATTGTCTCGCGGCATATTCCGCTGTCAATCAGGGACATTGTCATCCCGCTATCCGAAAAGCGTTCATCGAACAGGCGGATAAAGTAACGCTCACAAGCCGCGCATTCCGCAATGACCAGCTTCCGCTTTTATATAAAGTGCTTCATGATATGACCGGATTCGAGATGTCGCTCCCGATGAATTCCGGTGCCGAAGCTGTTGAGACAGCTGTGAAAGCTGCCCGCAAATGGGGATACAAAGTGAAAGGGATTCCGGAAGGGAAAGCGGAGATCATTTGCGCGACAGATAATTTTCACGGCCGCACAACCACAATTGTCAGTTTTTCAACTGATGCACAGTACCGTGACGGATTCGGTCCGTTCACTCCCGGATTTCCAATCGTTAAATACGGCGACATTGGCGCGTTAAAAGCAGCAATCAATAAAAATACAGCAGCATTTCTTGTCGAACCGATTCAAGGTGAAGCAGGAATTGTTGTCCCGCCGGAAGGATATCTAAAAGAAGCAGCGCGTCTCTGCAAAGAGAATAACGTGCTATTAATTTGCGACGAAATACAAGCCGGACTTGGACGCAGTGGAAAAATGTTTGCATTTGAATACGACGGCATCCGTCCGGATATGGTCATCATCGGGAAAGCTTTGAGCGGAGGATTTTATCCTGTCTCTGCTGTTCTTTCTTCGAAAGAAGTGCTCGGCGTTTTCCATCCGGGTGATCACGGTTCTACGTTCGGAGGCAATCCTTTAGCTGCCGCAGTTGCATGCGCTGCTTTAAAAGTATTGAAAGATGAAAATCTTATTGAACGTTCTTTTGAACTTGGTAATTATTTCATGGGAAAACTGAGAGCGATTAAGAGCAAACATATTGTAGAGGTGCGCGGCCGTGGTTTATGGATCGGTTTTGTGCTCGACACAAAAGCGCGTCCTTACTGCGAACGGTTGATGAAAGAAGGAATTCTTTGCAAAGAGACGCATGAGAATGTCATCCGATTTGCTCCGCCACTTGTGATCACGAAGGATGAGATCGACTGGGCGTGCGAACGCATTGAACGTGTGGTGCTTTCACTCGATTGATCTTATCATTCTTTTCATTCTTTATACATAAACAACGAAAACATATAAAATTTAATTTTAAAGGAACACCATATGTCAAACAGTAAGCCAATCATTACGCTGATTGTTGGAGCAGCAGGCAGAGATTTCCACAATTTTAACATGCTCTATCGCGATAACCCGATGTACACTGTTGTTGCTTTTACCGCAGCGCAAATCCCGGATATTGCCGGTCGAAAATATCCGGCTGCATTAGCCGGTTCATTATATCCAAAAGGGATTCCGATCTTTGAGGAAAAGAATCTTGAAGAGTTGATCGCAAAATTTTCCGTTGATGAAGTTGTTTTTTCTTACAGCGATGTCACGTATAAACATGTCATGAGCATCGGTTCGCGAGTTACGGCGGCGGGTGCGCATTTTAAAATTTTAAGTGCAGGCGGCACAATGATCAAGAGCAAGAAGCCGGTGATCTCTGTCTGCGCAGTTCGTACCGGAAGCGGTAAGAGTCAAACAACCCGAAAAGTTTCTGCACTCTTGCAAGTGATGGGGTATAAAGTCGTTGCCGTGCGTCATCCGATGCCGTATGGCGATCTTGAAAAACAAAAAGTACAGCGGTTTGCTTCGGTTGCCGATTTAAAGAAACATAATTGCACCATTGAAGAAATGGAAGAATACGAACCGCATATTTCAAGCGGAACGATCATTTATTCCGGCGTCGACTATGCGGCAATTCTTGCACAAGCGGAAAAAGAAGCTGATGTAGTGTTATGGGACGGCGGAAATAACGATCTTCCGTTCTATACTCCGGATCTGCACATTGTCGTTGCCGATCCGCTCCGAGTCGGCAATGAATTAATGTACTTCCCGAGCGAAGCCAATCTCCGCTTGGCAGATGTTGTCATCATTAACAAGATCGATTCGGCAACACCGGAATCAGTGACTCTGCTCCGAGAAAATATTCGTTCAGTCAACTCCCGCGCACGCATTATTGATGCTGCATCGCCGATCGGCATTGAACATGGTGAAAAAATTATGGGAAAACGTGTTCTTGTTATTGAAGACGGCCCAACATTAACACACGGAGAAATGAAATTCGGTGCCGGGACTGTAGCGGCTCAGAAATTTGGCGCTCGGGAATTGGTCGATCCGCGTCCGTATGCTACTGGAGAAATCAAGAAAACATTTGAAACGTATCCAAAGATCGGAATACTTCTGCCTGCAATGGGATACAGTGACAAACAAGTGAAAGATCTCGAAGCTACGATCAACAAAGTACCGTGTGATGCAGTGATCATTGGTACGCCGATCGATCTCAATAGAATCGTCAAGATCAAGAAGCCGACATTTCAGGTAACGTATGATCTTCAGGAGATTGGTGAGCCGAATCTGACTACCATTCTGGATGAGTTTGTTGCGAAGTTGAAATAGAATAATGTATTCTCTTGTGGAGAAAGCCGCGCGAATTGATATTCATGCGGCTTTTTTTTGATTCTTATCTTACATTTTTATTTATCTCATATACTTAAAACCATTCTCGATCTCAAATGAAAGACGCTCGAATACTTCCTGAAATGTGCCGACGCCATCAATCTTTGTAACGCCATGCAGCTGATTATATTTTGCAATCACCGGAACAGTCTTTACTTCATGCTCTTTCAGACGCTTCACGATCTTTGATGTGCTGTCGTCGTACGGCATACATCGGTCTGTTTTACTCCGCTCATCAAGTCGATTGATCAATTCAAGCGCCGGGACTTCGATCTCGATGATCTTTGAAATTGATGAACCATGTTTTCGCAGCAATCCGTCGAGAATATAGGATTGAACGAGCGTCCGGGGAAATCCTTTAAAGATGTAACCTTTCACATTTTTTGAGGTAGCAAGTTTCTTTTCGATCAACTGAACGACAATTTCATCCGGAACAAGATTGCCGTTCTCATACATAGTAATGATCTTCAGTCCGAGTGGCGTGCGTTGTTTTATTTCCCGTTCGAGCATTTCCCCCGTTGCCACATATTCAAGACCGAACCGTTCTGCTAATGCTTTTCCTTGTGATCCGCGTCCCGAACCGGGATATCCGAACAACACGATGTTCAATAATTTTTTCTGCAGTTCCGTTGAAATGATATTGGTGATTTCATTTTTGACCTGTTCGATATCAGCAGTGCCATCCACGTCGTGACAGATTCCTTTTTCTTTGTAGAACTGAAGCACCGGCAAAGTTTTTTCATTGTACTCCCGCAGTCTGTTCCTGATCACCGTTTCATTATCATCACTTCTGCCCGAGGTTTTTCCTCTATTTAACAGGCGGGCAATGGATTCTTCTTCGGAAACATTCAGACTGATCAGGCAGGTGAGTGAAGTGTTCAACTTCAACATCAATCCTTCAAGGATATACGCCTGAATATATGTTCGAGGAAATCCGTCGAACAAAAACCCGTTTGAGTCGGGATTTTCGGTGATGGTCTTTTCAATGATCTGAACAATGATCTCATCAGAGACAAGTCCCCCGGAAGAAATGATGCTCTGCGCCTCCAGTCCCAGCACTGTTTTAGCGGAGCTCTCTTTTCGCAGCATGTCTCCCGTAGAGATGTAGAAGAGATTATATTTTTGTATGAGGAACTCCGATTGGGTTCCTTTACCCGCGCCGGGCGGACCGAAGAGAGCGATGTTGAGCATAGTTTTTTTGTTGATGAACATTAAAAACAGAAATATCAGAAAACGAAGAGAACCGTGTCGTCGCGAGACGCCCGCCTGAATGACGCAGTCGGGCAGGTTCTTTATCGAGGCAATCTAGTTTTTCGCTATAAGGAGATTCCCTGTAGTCAGGCAGATTTCGGCGCTTTATTTCTCGCAATGACTATCAATCTTCTAATATTCCTTTTCTACAAATCTCTTTTTGATCCAAACTTTTGCTTTTTCAGTGTATTCATCAATAAGTGAATACGCTGTCGGTACGACAATCAGTGTTAAAAATGTCGAGATCGTCAATCCGAAAATGATCGCCACTGCCAATGGACGCCAGAATCCGGCGCTTTCAGAACCAGAAACAAAACGAAGCTCCGTCCAATTGAAATCAACGCCGGTTCCCATCGGGATCAATGCAAGCACTGCCGCCGCTGCCGTTAACAATACGGGACGTAAACGAACTCGTCCTGCTTCGAGTAATGCTTCATCGAGTGTTAATCCCCCTTCTTTATGTTTATGATTGACGAAATCGAGAAGGATAATTCCATTCCTCACAACAATTCCGGCGAGTGCGACAATACCCACACCAGTCATCATCACGCTGAGCGGAGTTTGTGTCACCAATAAACCGAACAACACCCCGATGAGCGATAGTATTACAGAGAGCATGATGACGAATGGAACTTTCATTGAATTGAATTCCATCACCATAATTAAAAACACAAGCAGCAGCGTGATGGTAAATGCTTTGCTCAGAAAGTCTGATGCTTTCTGTTGTTCTTCCTGCGAACCGGTCAATTTTACGGCGTAACCGTTCGGCATTGGAATTTCAGCAATACGAGCTTTTACATCCTTGAGCACTTCGGATTGAACTCGACCCGAAACATCACCACTGACGGTGATAACTCGCTTTTGATCTTTGCGACGGATGTCGGTGACTGAAGTTGTTCTGCGAATATCTGCAACCGATGTCAGCGGGATGGATAACAATTGTCCGCGGCGATTCATAAAATTGATGCGCAGATTTTCAAGATCTGCCGGAGTACCGCGCTGATCTTCTTTTAATCGGACTCTGATCTTGTATTCATCTTCACCAACACGGTACTTTGACGCTTCAACTCCGGCGATCGCTGCGCGGACGGTCGATGCGATCTGTCCCGTACTGGTGTAGAACAATCCCGCTTTTTCACGATCGACGATGATCTCCACTTCGGGACGTCCGGTATTGTAATCATCTTTTAGATCGACGATGCCTGGAACATCTTTGATTTTTTCACGGATCAGTTTACTGAGTGTTGCAAGCTGTGCATAGTCTTCACCTGAAACTTCGATGTTGACCGGTGAGCCGACGGGCGGCCCCATTTGCTGTTTTGCCAAACGAAGATCAGCTCCTGCAATCCCAAGTGTGATCTTGCGAATTTCTTCCATTGTTTCAAACGTACTTTGGTTACGGAATGCTTTCTCTTGGAAATTGATCGCGACTCGTCCTTTATTTGATGTTCCCTGACCTCCGAAATCGAACATATCATCCGATGTGCCAACGCTTGATGAGTAGAATTCGATATCCTTTCGTCCGGGAATCGACTGCAATCGTTCTTCAAGGATCTTAGATATTGCATTGGTGACTTCAAGTGATGATCCAGATGGGCATTCAATGCTGATGCTCACTTGCGATGGTTCGGTATTAGGGAAGAACTCGACCCCTTTATTAAAGAGGGCGAAGAGAATAATTACGGTCAATAATAATGCGAATGATCCCCAGATCGTTTTCCCTTTGTTCATCAATGTCCATGAAAGAGTTTTGACATACTTTTTCTGCATCCACGGGAAGAATTGTTCATCCACCTTGTGATACAGGATCGTCAGCGGATTATATTTCTTATACCAGTGTGGATGGTCAAGATTGAACCGTGCCTTCTTGATTTCTTTTTTGTAATTAATGAATTCTGCAGCTTGTACCGGACTGATTACGTACGCAACAAAGAGTGAAGCGGTCAGCGTAACGATCAGCGTGATCGGCAGGAATTTCATGAATTCGCCGATGATTCCGGGCCAAAAGAGGAGTGGAATGAACGCCGAAAGAATCGTTATCGTTGATGTGAACACGGGAACAAAAACTTCACCCGCTGCTTTTTTCGCCGCGGTGTTCGGATCTTCATCGTATTCCTGCTGATGGCGGTATGTATTTTCAATGACTACAATCGCGTCGTCAACAAGAATTCCGAGTGCGAGGACGAGTCCGAACAGAACAACAATATTTAATGTAATTCCCATCGCTCCGAGGACGATATAACCGATAAACATTGAAAGTGGAATTGCAGTGGAAATCAATAATGAATTCTTGAATCCGAAGAACATAAAGAGAACGACCACAACAAGGAACATTCCGGTGTAGATACTGTTCTCCAGTTCATGCACCATACGTTTAATGAACCGCGATTGATCATTCGAGACCTCGAGTTTGATCCCGTTCGGAAGGTTCTTTTGTTCTGCAGCAACAATTGTTTTTACTTCATCTGCAATACGGATGAGGTTTTCTCCGGCGCGTTTGCGTACTGCAAGTGAGACCACTTCTTTATTATTCAATCGAGCGTATGTCTGTCGATCCTCAAATGAATAATCGACCGTTGCAACATCGCGCAAGTAGATCGGTTTTCCGTTCTGTATCTTCAATACGATACCTTCGAGCGGTTTTATTTGTTTGAATTCTCCGGGAACACGGACAGTGAGATTTTTCTCCTTCGTTTCGATCGTTCCTCCGGGGATGGAAAGATTCTCCGCGCGTATTGCACCGGTTACATCGTCAAAACTCACTTGAAAGGAATTCATCCGGTAGACATCGATATTCACCTGGATCTCCGGCTGCAATCCCCCGGTGACATCGGCACGCAGAACACCTTGCACCCCTTCGATCTTGTCTTGAAGATCTTCTGCGATCTTTTTCAGCCGCGCTACACCGACATCACCCACAGCGTTCACATACATGATCGGGAATTCACTGAAGTTGATCTCCGATACGATCGGATCAAGGATATCGTTGGGTAATAGATTCCGTGTGGAATTGACCTTGTCGCGTACTCTTCGCAATGCTTCATCCACATCAATTCCCGTATTGAATTCAACACGGATCGTCGAGAGTCCTTCTTTAGAAACAGATGAGATCTGTTTGATATCTTTCAATCCCTTTAATGCTCTTTCAAGCGGCTGCGAGATCAACCCTTCGATATCGATAGGAGAGACGCCGATGTACGGTGTCGAAACGATGACGAGAGGAATAGTAATATCCGGCTGTGCTTCACGCGGTAAACCGACATATGATGAGTATCCGAAGATGATTATTATCGCCATCAACAAATAGACTGCTGCTTTATTATCAACTGCAATATTCCAGATTTTCATAATGTTGTCTCCTTTATTCCGTTATGACAACAGGTGAGCCGTTGACCAATTTTTGGTACCCCGAGACGATCAATTTATCACCGATCTTCAATCCATCGATCACTTCAACGAGATTTCCCTGACGTCCGCCGATTTTCACGCGTCGCTCTTCCGCAGTATCGTTCTTTTCCACATACACGATGTACCGATCACGATCGACCAACTGGATGATATTTTCGCTGACGAGGATTGCATTATTTTTTTTCTGGCGGACGAGATTCACTTTTGCGACCATCTCGGGTTTCAATTTTCCCATTGGATTCGACAACAGGATCTCTACGAGCATCGTGCGGTTTGCTGCTGAAACCGTTGAACCGACGTAAGATACTCTTCCATTCAACTCTTCACCGGGAACAGCATCGAACGTAACGGAAACAGGTGTGCCGACTTTGATCGTGCCGGAATACAATTCGGTGATCTCTGTTTGGATCTTGATCGTTGATAAATTCACAACTCGTGCGATCGGTACTCCGGGAGGAGCCATTTCTCCGGCATTGGGAAAAGTATTATCAACTACGCCGTTAATGGGACTGCGCAACTGTGTCCGTTCCCAACGAGCTTTCATCAGATCGGCGTTTGCTTTTGCTGCATCGCGTCCGTACATCAAATTTTTGAATTGAAGTTCGCTGATACCCTGCTGTTCGTAAACGGATTGCTGTTTCTCCACATTCAACTGTGCCATTTTATATTGAGCGTCGGCTGCTTCATAACTGGCCTTGATTACTTCATCCTTCAACGTAACCAGAAGATCACCTTTTCTGATATGGTCACCTTTTTTCTTATTCCATTCCTTGACAATTCCTCCCTCTTCGGGACTCATCATCACATCTTCAAACGCTTTCACTGTTCCTGAAGATTGAATGCCATCGATCATGATCGACGGTTTTACCTGCTGCACAGAGACGTTGGCAGGTTGAATTTTTTGTTCTGTGTTTGCCGCTTCATTTTTTTTACACGAAGAGAGTGACATCATACTGATTACGATGAGAACTGCGGCAATTAACGATTGTATTGTTTTCATTGTGTTCATTCCTTTAGTCTATATTATATTGTGCTGTTCTCTTTTTATTCTTCAACTCCTTGTACATATTCCGGTAATCTTCCAAGCATTGAATCGAGTTCACTTGCTGCAACCAGGTAATCATAGATCGCCTGCATACGGTTCACTTTTGCCTGCGAAAGTGCGAGTTGACCGTCATTGACGTCCAACTGTGTTGCAGCATTGGCAAGGAAACGTGCGGTGACGATTTTGTATCCTCGTTCTGCTGTTTCAACAGTCTTCTGCTGTGCATCGACCCGTTTGCGGGCTTGTCGCAAGTTGCCTATCACTGAACGGATTCCCATCTGCAGATTCCGTTCAAGACTGTTCTTTTGTTCCTCGGTTTTCTGCTGCTCAAGCTGCGCTTGTTCTATCCGCGAATTTGTTTGAAGCCCCTGAAAAAGATTGAGCGAAAATGTCAAACCTACCTGCGAAGTTTTGTAGAAATCATTTGTAGAGATCTTGTAATCGTCTTTGATTGCAGTATAGGAATATGAACCATATGCGGCAATTGTCGGCAGGAAACTTGCTCGTTCTGCGTTCACGGATGCACCGTTAAGTTCTATTTGATGCTTTATAATATTAAGATTCAGGTTTGATTCTAACACCGTTTGATTTGCGGCGGAGAGAATTCCTTCGTCGACATCCTGCAGCACAAGATTATCCGACGGCACAACCTTAATCGAATCTGCAACGCCCATGGTATTGCGAAGATTATCAACGGCGAGATTAAAATTTGTTTCACTCTGAATAACGGCAGGGCGGAGATTATCCATTCCAACCGTTGCGCGCAGTTCGTCATATTCAGAAACAATTCCCTGTGATCTCATCAATTGAACATTCTTAAAATTATCTTCCGCATTCTTTAGGTTGGACTGCATCATTATTAACGCTTCGTGAGCAAGCAGTGCAGCGTAATATGCTTTCCGGACTTTCGCGACTGTTTCGACTTTTTTCTGCATATAAATATCGCGAGACAGTTTGGAATAGATAGTAGCCGCTCCGACCCCGATGAAGACCGATCCGTTGAACAATACCTGTCGCACATTCAACGCGGCATTGGCGGAATTAGACGGCGACATTGAGAAGGGAAGCTCGATCAATTGCCCTGTTGCTTTTGGGACTTTTGCAGTTGAGTCCATCAGTTTCACAAGCGGATAATAGATGGCATCCGGAAAATAGCTTTTTGGTTTGGTGACAACGTGATTGAATGTGCCGCTGATATCTACTGACGGCATCGTATAACCCCAGGCTTCCATGACGCGTGCGTCCGAGCGCTTTACTTCCAGCCGTGCAGATTGCAGTTCTGGATTATGCTGCACTGCCATCCGAACGGCAGCATCGACCGTAAGAGAGAGTTGTGCCGCATCCGAACTTTGCGCCGGAGAAATTTCAATGATAACCGTGAGCAAAGCGACAACAACAGTGATTGTTTTTTTCATGTGTTCCTCGTTATTAGTTCAATAGAGCTTGTAGATCTTTTTTTCCTTGTTCAGTCAGCACCGATTCCAGTAACCATATATTCGATACCCGCAGAGTATTATTGAGATCAATGTTCAGTTTCTCTTTGAACATTTCATACTGTCCGTCGATTCTCATCAACAGCGCTGAAGTATTTGACCATAGGATTATTGCTGTCTCGATTGGATCGAGATCGTTACGTAGTTTTTTTTCACTCATTCCCTGTGTGATGATCTCCGTGACCATCAACCATAAGGTTTGATTGAATTCGTCGCATGATTTCATCATTTCTTCAGACACCTGCTTGTGGAATTGCGGCGTATTAAAAAAGTGAAGCATGCGGAAATAATTTTTATTCTGTTCGTAGAATAGTTTATAGGCATCGGCAAACCTGATGAGCGTTTCAATCACCGGTAATTTGAGAACGGCAACTTCGCGGAACATATCATGCATAATTCTCAATCCTCGCATCATGACAGCAAGATAGAGATCTTCTTTGCTGTGATAGTATAGATAGAGTGTTCCCTTGGCGAGTTCGGCTGTTTCAGCGATCTCGTCCATTGTTGAAAGTTGGAGTCCTTTTTCGAAGAAGACTTTCTGTGCGGCGTCTATGATCGATTCTTTGCGGCTCTCTTTCTCTCGTCCTTTTCGTTCAGTGGTACCCATTGTGGTGTTTGTTGAGAGAATGACTTGCAGTCAGTTACTACATACAAGTCTTGCAAAAAAAAATTTGGTAAGCAAGAGGGAAAAATAAAATTTATTTTGATTATCGGATAAATCAGTCTTTTAAAAATAGAACAGCATTCTTGTCAAAACATTTTCAATAAAAAAAACCAAAAAAGTTAACTACAAACTCTTTCATGAATGAATTCTATATATACAGTATTGAAGTGATAGTCGTATAATTAGCAAAGGTAATACTTCAGTGTTCTATAGTGCGAAGAATTATTTTTTAAATACCTCTAAAAATAAATGATGAAAGTTGTTTAATCATAAAATAATATTTTGTTATAAGAAATATTCTCAATTCATTTGGTTTGGGAA
>JANXZD010000051.1 GCA_025355705.1 Bacteroidota bacterium
CGCGTGGCGATGCAGGATGCAACCGCTCAAATGGCACTGTTGCAATTCATGTCGGCAGGAAGAGCAACAGTCGCAGTTCCTTCAACAGTCCATTGTGATCATTTGATACAGGCTGAAATTGGTTCGGTTAAAGATTTAGCGAAAGCAAATTCCGATAATAAAGAAGTATACGACTTTCTTGCCAGTGTTTCGAATAAATATGGAATTGGCTTCTGGAAAGCCGGTGCAGGAATCATTCACCAAGTTGTACTGGAGAATTATGCATTCCCGGGCGGAATGATGATCGGAACAGATTCCCATACACCGAATGCCGGCGGACTTGGAATGGTTGCGATTGGCGTGGGCGGCGCAGATGCGGTTGATGTGATGGCTGGAATGGCATGGGAATTGAAATTTCCAAAAGTGATCGGAGTTCATTTAAAAGGAAAAATGAATGGATGGACTTCTGCGAAAGATGTGATCCTTAAAGTTGCAGGAATTTTAACGGTGAAAGGTGGAACCGGAGCGATCGTTGAATATTTTGGTGAAGGAACCAAGTCAATTTCGGCAACAGGAAAAGGAACGATCTGCAATATGGGTGCAGAAATTGGCGCGACAACTTCCGTATTTCCGTACGATTCGAGAATGGGAGATTATCTTCGATCCACTAAACGGGATGAAATTGCAAAGTTGGCAGAAGGTATTGCAGAACATTTACGACCCGATGCTGAAGTGCTTGCCAATCCCGGTCAATACTATGATCGTGTTGTCGAAATTAATTTGGATGAACTTGAACCGCACGTGAACGGACCGTTCACGCCGGATCTTGCATGGCCAATCTCTCAGTTTGCAAAAGCAGTGAAAGAAAAAGGATATCCTGAAGAATTGAAAGTTGCGCTCATTGGAAGCTGCACGAATTCATCGTATGAAGATATTGAGCGTTCAACATCTGTTGCGCGTCAGGCGCTTGCAAAAGGATTAAAAGTAAAATCTGAATTCACCATTACACCAGGAAGTGAACAGATACGTGCAACAATTGAACGCGATGGACAGTTGAAAGTTTTGACAGAACTCGGCGGACTTGTACTTGCAAATGCGTGCGGTCCCTGTATCGGTCAATGGAAACGTCACGACGTTGCAATGGGTGTCAAAAATTCGATTATCACTTCCTACAACAGAAATTTCACCGGACGCAATGATGCGAATCCGGCAACGCATGCATTTGTTGCATCGCCGGAAATTGTTACAGCATTTGCAATCGCCGGCAGGTTGACATTCAATCCGCTGACCGATACGATCGAGAATGCAAAAGGAGAAAAAGTAAAACTTGATGCGCCGAAAGGGGATGAACTTCCGAAGAACGGATTTAAACCGGATGAACATGGATTTGTTCTGCCAGCGAAAAATGGATCGAAAGTGAAAGTTGCCGTGAGTTTGAAAAGTGATCGATTACAGTTGCTTGCCGCATTTAAAAAATGGGAAGGGAAAGATATTGCAAACCTTCGAGTTCTGTTGAAGGTAAAAGGAAAATGTACCACCGACCATATTTCACCCGCAGGAAAATGGCTGATGTATCGCGGACACCTTGATAATATTTCCAATAATATGTTCATCAATGCAGTGAATGCATTTAGCGGCGAAGTTGGAAAAGGGAAAAATCTTTTGTCCGGTGAAGTGAAAGACTATTCTTCTGTTGCTCGCGATTACAAGGCGCAGGGAATCGGCTGGATTACCATTGGTGATGAGAATTACGGTGAAGGTTCTTCACGCGAACATGCAGCGATGGAACCGCGTTTTCTCGGCGGACGAGCGATCATCGTGAAAAGTTTCGCCCGTATCCATGAAACGAACTTGAAGAAACAGGGAATGCTTGCCCTTACATTCAAGAATCCCGCTGATTATGACTTGATACGTGAAGATGATATGTGTGCGATCCGCGGGCTGGAAACATTCACTCCCGGTGTTCCGCTAATATTGGAATTGAAACACAGTGATCATACATTGGATTCCATTGTATTGAATCATACCTTCAACGAAGGACAGATCGCATGGTTCAAAGCAGGAAGTGCATTGAATCTTATTGCTGAAGAATCGAAAAAATCAGCAAAAAAGAAACCGGTTAAAAAAGCAGTCAAGAAAACTACCAAGAAAAAAGCTAAACCGGCAACGAAGTCAGTAAAAAAGGTCGCAAAGAAGAAAATAATTTCGAAAAAGAAGACAATTAAAAAAGCCAGACGTAAATAATCGGGAACGAATTAAGACCATTTGGGCGTTAATAGAAGTGACATCCAAACAACAATTATTATTATAAAAAGGAAATATATGCCATTCGATCCAGTCATGATCCAACCGTTCCGCGACGAGCTTACCGAATTAGGAATCAAAGAGCTCTATACACCGCAAGAGGTAGATGCCACGATCAGCAATAATAAAGGGACATTGCTGATGGTCATCAATTCTGTCTGTGGCTGTGCAGCGGGAAAAGCGCGTCCAGCAATCCGTAAAGCGTTACAGCATGTCAATACGCCGGACAATAAAGTGAGTGTATTTGCGGGTCAAGAAGTTGAAGCAACTGCACAGCTGCGTGAACGCTGGCTGCAGGGAATTCCGCCGTCGTCTCCTTCAATTGCGCTCTACAAAGACAATGAGCTTGTTCATTTCATTCCGCGCTTTAAAATTGAAGGTCGCATTGCTGATGAGATCGCTGCCGATCTGATCTCCGCATTCGATGAATTTTGCGGTAACAAAGTAACAGCGTGATTTTTTTTCTCTATAAAAAGAGCC
>JANXZD010000069.1 GCA_025355705.1 Bacteroidota bacterium
TTGTGCTGCTGTAGAAACAGCATCAAAACCAATAAATGCGAAAAAGACAACTCCTGCTCCTCCAAGTATCCCAATGATACCAGAAGCGACTGTCATTAAATCTCACCTTGGTGCAAATATTAATTTTGGCGGTATCATGGGGATACTTGGAGGAGCAGGAGTTGTCTTTTTCGCATTTATTGGTTTTGATGCTGTTTCTACAGCAGCACAAGAAGCAAAAAATCCTGCACGCGATATGCCTATCGGTATTTTAGCATCACTCGTCGTGTGTACTATTTTGTACATTCTCTTTTCGTATGTGTTGACAGGCGTTGCACCATACACAGATTTCAGAGTTGCAGGAAAAGAAGCATCGGTTGCATATGCAATTTTACATTATATGCCGGGATTTGAATGGCTTGCATTATTGATCACTGTGGCTATTCTTGCCGGATTTTCTTCAGTGATACTGGTAATGCTGCTCGGACAAACTCGTGTGTTTTTCTCAATGTCCAGAGATGGTTTAGTTCCGAAAATATTTTCTGATGTTCACTCAAAATATAAAACACCGTATAAATCTAATATCGTCTTTCTTTTATTTGTCGGATTATTTGCAGCCTTTATACCCGGAAGTGTCGCTGGCGATATGACAAGTATCGGAACATTATTCGCATTCGTTCTCGTTTGCGCCGGTGTTTGGATTATGCGTGTAAAAAATCCAGATATGGTTCGTGGGTTTAAAACACCTCTCGTTCCGCTAATTCCTATTTTGGGCATATTAGTCTGTGGATCGATGATTTTTGGTTTAGGCCTAGAAAACTGGGTGCGGTTGGGAGTTTGGCTCGTTATCGGTCTAGTGATCTATTTCACATATAGTATTAAACATAGCAGATTGCAAAACCAATAAGGCGATTGTAATGTCACTGTTTATGTGTGCCCGCTTAGTATTTTGAAAATAACAAGCGGGCATCTTTTTTACCATCACTATTAAAGTAAAGTTGCTTAATTATGAATGCTCAACAAAAAGAATTTAAAAAAAGCCTTGGACTCTTCGATTCAACAATGATCGTCATAGGTTCGATGATTGGCTCAGGTATCTTTATTGTCAGCGCTGATATAGCCCGTACGGTCGGTTCTCCGGGAATGCTGCTGATCGTTTGGTTAATTACCGGATTTATCACTCTCACCGCAGCACTCAGTTACGGTGAATTAGCGGGTATGATGCCTCACGCTGGCGGTCAATACGTTTATCTCCGCGAAGCATACAATCCTTTAGTGGGATTTTTATATGGTTGGACGGTCTTCACCGTTATTCAAACGGGAACAATTGCAGCGGTTGGTGTGGCGTTTGCTAAATTTACGGCGGTATTGTTTCCGTGGTTCAGCGAGCAACATATTCTTTTTTCATTATTGGGGTTCAATATCAGCGCAGCACAAATTTTAGCAATTACCAGCATTGTTGTTTTGACAGCTATTAATCTTACAGGAATACAAGAGGGAAAAATTGTTCAAAACATTTTTACATTTGCAAAAACATTGGCATTGATCGCCGTGATCTTTCTTGGAATATTTATCGCCCGGAACTCTGAAGCAATCTCCGCAAATTTTTCAAATTTTTGGAGCGCAAGTTGGACAACAATGAAAGATGGGAAAATAATTTCTGTTGAATCGTTGATGGGCTGGAAACTCATTGCAGCAATCGGTGTAGCAATGGTTGGTTCTCTTTTCTCAAGCGATGCTTGGAATAATATTACCTTTACCGCCGGCGAAGTGATCAATCCGAAAAAAAATATTCCTCTCAGTTTAGCAATTGGCACGGGAATCGTTACTGTCCTCTACATTCTTGCTAACATTGCCTATCTTGTAGTGCTCCCGGTTGTAGGAAAACCTGAAGCAACAGATGTTATCGGTCGAGGAATTCAATTTGCAACGTCAGACAGAGTTGGCACGGCAACAATCGCAGTGATCTACGGAGAAACCGCTGCGGTTGGTATGGCGATCTTGATAATGATCTCAACGTTTGGGTGTAACAATGGAC
>JANXZD010000070.1 GCA_025355705.1 Bacteroidota bacterium
GCCCATCCTGTATCTTTATTGAAGAATTCGATATCCCGAAAACTTTCAAATCCGAGCGAATCTGGTGCCGACCAATCGATTCCACCATTGGTTGTTTTATAGACAAAACCGTCATACGAGACCGTCCAGCCGACATTTTCATCAACAAAAGCAATTCCGGTCAATTCAGATTTTGCTTTTGGAAAATTTTGGGAAACAGTCGTCCACGTTACTCCGGTGTCAGTAGTTTTTTTCACCAAGGGTTTATTTCCTGCCGTTCCACCGCTGCTTGCATAACCGACCGTTGCAGAACCGAAATCAATATCAGTGTAGTAATTTTTTTCAGAATTTGCCGTTACCCAAGTTATGCCTCCATCCGTTGTTCGACGTATACCTCCGCTCAATTCTCCTACACCGGTCCAATTAGAGAACATTACCACTTGATCATTCAATGCAAACATCGCATCACATGATCCCGTAGAAGTGTCTTGTTTTGTCCAACTCATCCCTCCGTTTGTTGTCTTATAAATATTATTGCTTCCAGCTATCCAGCCGGTCTGCTCGGTTACAAAACGCACTTTCCAAAGATATTCAGTTGTTGGGAATGATTGTTTTGTCCATTGTGCAAGAAGAAGGGAAGTAGAGACTGAAAAGAACAAAGATAGAGATCCAAAATGTTTCATATGGCATCCATATTTGATTTAGATATTGGTAATAATTATTCATTTGAAAAAAAAATTACATTACGGTTTAGTTTGAAATAATCCGTATGTCCACGATCCAATGATGATAATAAAACCAGCTCCAGCAATTTGCAGCGACTGATTCCACGATCCCGCCGCCATTACAACAAATCCGCCAAAGCGAATGAGATCAACAGTTCTATTGTACGTGCGTTTATAGTATCTGCCGAATGGAGAATTCTTTAGTTTTTCAAGATCGGTAAATCGAAGAATGATCAACGAGACAATCAGGGATGGAACAAATGCGGCTACTAGTCCTTCAATAAGTTTTTGGTTCCAAAATAAATAGCAAGCAAATATTCCGGAACTCCAATCGGTCAATAATCGCACCGGATGGATCTGTTGATAGAGATTTTTTTCTAATAAGGTCATAGTATTTAAAACCTTGCGAAGGTCTCAACCCTTTGCAAGGTTACACTGTTAATAAATAGTCGCCAACAGCAGATGTACCGCTGCGTAATTGTTGTTGTTCAATATTATTCTGAAATGTTCGGTATTGTAGATCGTTCGAAATTAATCCTTTAATGATTCCGGGAAGTTTTGTGATGTCCCGTTCAAAAATTCCCAATTGCTTATCGCGTACAAATTCCATATTGCCGAGTTCCTGTTCCCAAAGATAATCAATTATTATCGGAATTTTTTTCATCAATAATATTTCCATAATAGTAGACGCACCGCATTTGGTGACAACAATATCGGAAGCATTTAACAGATCATAGACAAAATTGACAAAACCGAATACAATCAATGCCGGAAACTCTTTCTTCAGGATCATTGCCTCTTCATACAGTTGTTTATTCTTTCCACATACGATGGCAATTTCTGCGGAGATGGAAGAAGAGAGGAGATTCTGCAAGATCATTTTGCCGTGCGGAATGCCGTCGCCGCCTCCTATAATAAGGATCATTTTTTTGTTTGGATCGAAACCGAATCGTGATCGAACATTTGAAATGTGTTCCGATGAAAGCGGCGTGCTGAATTTTTCATCAATAATAAAAGGAAATACAGTGAGACTCTTTTCACTGATTCTGCGATTCAAACAGTGGTTTTTTAATCGTTCACTAAATAAAATGAATTGCTGCTGTTTCCGTTGAAACCAAAGTGGGTGAGCGGTGTAGGGATCAGTAACGACGGTAATGACGGGGATATTCAAACCCAACTCTTTCAAAATCTGATAGACAGGCATGATCAAGAAGAAATGAAATATGACGATCTTTGTAGGTCGTTCTTCCAAAATTCTTTTTTTGATGTATGGCTTTATGAAATAATTCGCCATCGCAACATTAAAATATCCGATCGGCGGAAATTTGTTGGTCGCGTACAGGAATTCATAATACCATTTTGCGCTTGCCTGCAGAATACGGTAGCCGTCTTCAATGATATATTTTGCAATTTTTTTTGCATCAACAAGACCGTCCACCAATACAGATTCTATCGTTTCACCGTGCTGACGGGAAAGATATTGAGCAACGGATCGTGCGGGTGCAAGATGGCCTCCGCCGGTTCGTAAGTAACAAAAAAAATATTTTTGTTTTTGCTGACCCATCATCGTTCTAACGGTGAATTGCTTCGTGTCATTGTTCCGGTCTTCAGAATATCCAAGATCTTTTGGGTGCCAAGTTTTCGTGCCTTCAAAAATCCTGACCAGGCCATATCTGCGATAGTACCGTTCTCTAAAAGATCGTACAACCATTGTTCGGCATAATCAGGGTTCTCTTGTTTCATTCCCGCATGGATCTCAAGCAGCCATTGTTGATTGAACCGTTCTTGTGAACCGATCGTCGGCGTCATAATGATTGGAATCCCCAGTCCAGAGTAGAATGATAATTCACTCGGTTTGGTCCATAGAATATCCGTCGTTCGCATCGTATTATTGAACAATTGAAAATATTCTTGAAGGTTCTCTGCGTACACAATGGAAATATTCTCAGTTTGTAATTCCCGTTTTACTTCCAAAAAGTATTCACGAACTTCGGAACGGATACCGGCAACGAGATTGATTTTGATCTCGTTTCCCTGAAGGCGATGCCGAAGACTGTTTGCAATACGTGCGCCTATCTCTTTTTGAGCACCCGCTCCGCCCACTGCGTACGTGATGGTCAATTTCCTCTCGTTTTTGGGAATACAATTTTTCTTTCCAAGAAAATATTCCACATTCTTTTTATGCATCGTCGAAAATCGATTATGAGGATCAAGATAAAATAATCGTTGACCGAGATCTTGTTTCAGGATGGAAAGATTTTTTCCGATCAGATCGAGCGGTAACGGGAATCCGGTAAGGAAAATTCTCTCTTCGGGAACTCCGTACGATTTTAAACGCTGAGCGGCTTTTCCGCACGGAGCAAAATAATTGATACGGCTTTCCCATGCTTGTTTAGCAACCCACACGCGATTGATATCTGCATCGCAGATGACACAATATGTCGGTTCGTATCCTTTGATATCTGCAGCGATCGCCGGCGCATAGAATGATGTAATGAACGGAAGCTGTTGGGTTGCAATTTTCTGAAGCATTCCTGTGCATAAACCATTTTTGATATTCTGCTCAAGAAGATCCACCTGATATGTGCTGTGAGAAAGATTTCTGATCGGATAGAATGATGGGATATGCATCAGTGTATCAAGCATTGCAAAGATCGGCTTTCCGATCACGGGAATTCCACGTGCCCGCGAGAATGTTTCGTAGACATTCAATAAACGCGTCCATTGTTTTTTTTCTTTTCCGGAGGAATTGTCGTTCTTGCCGACTGTGATCAATCCTCCTTCCGCAATGGAGTTTAAAGGGTACACAGCCCGCTGGTGTCCATAGCCCATATCGGCGGAAACAATCCACGCTTTTTGAGATTTTTGTTTAGCCATTGGATATTCGTTTCAGGATTTTTTTATTGTTCTGTGCAAAGATACAAAAAAAAAGTTCAGGAAGAAGAGCCAGAATGATATGAAAATAATATACCCGGATCATTCGGACTCCGGGTATTGTTCGATGGGGTTAAAAAGACTGATGCTAATAAGAATTCATGCCAAGTAATTTATTCTGCAATCGCTGCGAAGCAGAGATGAAGAATACTTCTGTTTCGGTCTGTCGTAAAGTATTCTCCGTTGAAAACCACTCCGGATCTGCGCAAATATTGGCCGTTAAATATGCTTTGTATCGAAGAACGCCAGAATGACAAGCCAGCGCGATACTGTCAATAACAGGTCGTACTTCAATAACGCTTGTTTCAGAGAACTCCATTTTTATTTTAGCGATCAGGATCAACGAAGCTTCGATCACACCGTGATTACCGGAACGCAATCCCATCAATATATTTTTCTTTGCGAATGCAACTCGTGCTTCGTTTGTCGCATACTTTTTTGATGAATCCTGTGCATTCATTGATAGTGCAAACATCATTGCAACAATCGACAGTTTTATTACTCTTGTTCTCATACCATTCTCCGTACGTTATTCATTAAACATTTTTTTTAGAAAATTATCAAATTTATTTTCATTCTCATTGTTCTTCCATCTCTGATTTCGATCCCATTTGCGGTATTCTTTCTCTGTTGTGACACCGATCGGTCCTTCATAGATCCCTCCGATATCCATATTATCAAATACTCTTACCGTCAAGACATTCTTTCCACCAAACTTTATTGCAGATGATGGAATGTCATATGCCCGTATCTCACGATATTCTTCGCGGATCTTCCCGGTTGTTCCGTCGCTTCGGATCCTTCCTGTATACCCTATCTTTTCTCCGTTCAAATATGCTTCATCAATATCATCGATCTTACCCAGCATCATCACAAGATCTTCCTTTTGAATATTTTCCGGAATGGTGAACGTCACTCTATACCAGCCAAACCCGTCATATTTTTTGTATCCTTGAAAATCCCATTTTGCAGGAACGATCAGTTCTTGCCATTTGCTGTCATCAAAGTTTGGTTTCTTCCACTCTTCATGATCGCCGGTTTTGAATAACCATTGATCAGGCAGTCGAACAACAAATTGCATCTCATCGGGGTGTTCAAAAATTCCTATCTTCCCTTTTACAATTCCGCCATTCACATGAAAATCATAGACACGGACGGCAATGATATTCTCTTGATTGAATCGCAAAAATTTTTGAGGAATGAGGAACTGCTGCTCTTGTTCGTATGCTGTTTCATAATCAGGGGGGAAGCTGCCGCCTTCACCGATCAAATTTCCATTCACGTATACCGCGCAGACATCATCAACATATCCCAAGTGAGCGTAGATATTCTTATTCTGTGCCGTAGACGGAATTGTGAATGTTTTTCTATACCATGCGTAGCCATCATATCCCGGATATCCTTCGTTTTCCCAATCTGCCGGAACAAAAATCTCGCCCCATTTTTTATCGTTGAAATTTGGATCGGCGTATTTTTTATCATCACCGATCTCGAACTTCCAATTACCGCGAAGATCAACGATTTGTTTTGCATTGACTGATTGTGCTTCGGTTACCGAAGTCAGAAGAAGTAGAAGTACAATTATCTGTCTCATTGTCGGCTCTTTTTTATATTAAGGTACGCCGGCAAAATATAAAAAGTATCTTGAAGAGGTCAAGAATTGTAAAAAATTGTCATACCGCAAGTTGACCCAAAAGAGCTATGTTACGGGATCAATTTGTATCCCACCCCATGGATGGTAAGAATATGTTTGGGTTTGGAGGGATCTGTTTCGATATTCTTGCGAAGTTTCACGATAAAATTATCGACGGTTCGTGAACTGATCGATTCATCATAACCCCACACTTGCGTGAGCAGATCGTCACGGCTGATCACTTCTTTTTGATGCTGCCAAAGATAGTGGAGAATATCGAATTCTTTTGATGTCATTGAAACAGATTTATTTTTTTTTGTTGCAGTATAATTATCGAAATCGATCTCGAGAAGTCCGAGGGAAACCTTTGCGCCGGTGATTTTTGTTCCCAACGGCGCTCTTCGTAAAACAGCTTTTACCCGTGCAAGTAATTCGCGCAAACTGAACGGTTTTGTGATGTAATCATCGGCGCCGAATTCCAAACCAAGCACTTTATCAATCTCTTCACCTTTTGCCGTGAGCATTATAATGGGTGTTGAAATTCCCTCGTTGCGGACCTTTTTGCAAATATCAAATCCGGAAATTCCTGGAAGCATAACATCGAGCAGTATGAGATCGAATTTTTTATCGAGGATCGTTTGTAATCCTTTTTTGCCATCGCCGATGACAACAACGTTAAAACCTTCAAATTCTAAATTGTCACGCAATCCGCGCTGCATTTCAGGTTCATCTTCTATTACAAGTATTCGTGCCATAACGTTATACTGGTTGAATAAGTGGAATCGTAATTATGAATTTACTTCCGTGTTGCGGTTCGCTGTGTATTGTTATTGTTCCATTGTGAGATTGAACAATATGCCGAACAATGGCCAAACCTAATCCGCTTCCTTTTGCAGTATGAACAAGTCCGTGCGATACACGATAGAATTTTTCAAATATCTTTGAATGATGTTCAGGGTTGATCCCGATACCATGATCTTCAATTTCTATCATAATACTGTTTTGAATTGATGAAGTTGCAATACCAAGGAATTTTTTTTCCCTGCTGTATTTGATTGCGTTGTCGATCACATTGTGCAGAGCCTCTGCAATTGCTTCTTCATCGGCAAAAATTTCAGGAAGGTGAGCGTCGAGTGAAATTTTTACCGTAAACGATAATTGTTCCAATTGATACGAATAAATGGAAATGACCGACGTTACAATATCGTTCAGATTTGTTGGTTTGAAATTATATCGCCTTGTATCCGATTCCATTCGGGAAAAATTTAGAATGTTGTTGATCAATCGTGTCAATCGATCGGTTTCATGAACGATGGTTGTATAATATTCTTTCTTTTTCTTTTCTGTCCGCACCCTTCCCATTTCCAGCGTTTCGGCGAACATTCGAATAAGAGAGAGAGGAGTTCGGAGTTCGTGTGAGACATTGGATACAAAATCTGATTTCATTGCAATTAATTCCATCTCTCGTGATATCGTTCGAAAGACGAACCATGCACCGAAAACAAGCACGGTATCCATCAAGATGATAAGGAGAATATTCCGATTGAATCGTTCTTTTGCCACATCCTGAATTGTTGTCCCTTTCAATCGGATCTTAATGATGTGGTCGGGGAATATCCACAATCGCCGTTGTTGAGAAAAGTTCTTGCCCTGCTCAGATGATGTTGCAAAAATCGTGGACCCATTTGATTGTCTGCCGACCGCAACAACAAAATCATTTTGAGCGATATCGATCAGTTTTTTGGCAAGGATGTCGTTGATGAATCGATCATTACTGATAACAACGCCAACGACTTGCAATGTCGATTGAGAAATAAAAAAAATAATGGTCGTGGAATCCGATTCGATTATCGGTTCCAGCTTTCGGTATGAAGCAGCATGATATCGAACCAGCCTGTCGATCATTTCCTTTTGAGCAGTGATGGATCTGCGATAGCGCAATTGTTGCATCGGAAAAATTGTTACGGTGGACAGTGATGTATCGGCGACAATAATTGAAATGATCGATGGATTTGCTTGAATGATCCGTTCAAATTGTGTATGTGATATTTCATTTTCGATCTGTGTTGCCCAGTTGGAAGCAACATCCAACACATGTTGATTGATGGAAAAGAGGATGGCGTCAAGCTGACGTTGATAGATCTGGGAGATCATCTCTTCTGATTCATCGAGTGCTGAGATCTCATACACCGAATAGAAGAGAGCGGGCAAGAGCACGGCGAGGAAAAGAACGATGAATATTTTCCGTGTCTTCTTCATCGATGAAAAATTTTTCGCGTCATTCGTAGAACAGATTCTTCCGTCGTGTATTCTTCAATCCTTTCAAGCGGGATCCACTGCAGATCTTTTGATTCATTTGTCAGAACCAATCTTTGTGCATCGTCCGCTTCAAATAAAAAGCGAATATCGTAATGGTAATGAGCTGGTTCATTCTTTCGTGCCGGAATTTCATGAACATCGACATCAAATATGTCTTCTGAAATGGGAGTTATTCCTTTCACACCGGATTCTTCATTAGCTTCACGAAGTGCAACATTCAACGGATTCGGATCACCATCAGAATGACCTCCGAGTTGGAGCCACTTCTCCAATTTGTGATGATGTGTCATCAGCATATGTGTCCGTTGTTTGTTGACGATCAACGCTGACGCAGTGATATGTCCGATAAGAAGTGTTCGCTCAAAACAATTAGGATTCTCTTTGACGAATTCGACAATACGTTGGAGCATAGAATGTTCATGGGTATCGAACGGTTGATATCCGTTTAGTTTTGAAAGAAGAAGATCTCGATGCATTTTTCAGTCGCCTTGATAAACCGAGAAGAGATTATAGAGACTTACAGTGAAGTCTATTTTATGAATATTGCCGTTCAATCTCCAGTAGTGGCGATAGTCGGTATCTTCTTCAAACCGTTGATTTAAAGAATACGAAAAGCTCATGGTAAGAAATGATGTTGTTGGTATTTTCATCAACGCATGAATTCCAAATGCATATGGATAATGAATGGTACCGAAATATTGATTTGTAGTAAACTGTGCCGGATATGACATTGCATCGGGAAGCCAGATTGTTGTGTTGCGATCGACGTCAGCATTTCCCCATTGCCAGGAAGGAGTAAGATGTAGCGATGCAAACTTTCCATCGGGGTTCTGAGCAAATATCATTGAAGAGAACAAAAAGAAGACAAACATATTTTTCATACAACTCTCCGATTTACGAAACGATATTGATTGGTTTATTATTGATGAAACAACGGACATTCTCAACAACAGTATTCATCAACCGTGTGCGTGCTGCCAATGTTGCCCATGCAATATGCGGAGTGATAATGCAGTTCTTTGCTGTAAGCAATGGATTATGAATCAACGGTGGCTCTGTGGAAAGCACATCCAATCCTGCACCTGCAATCATTCCACTGTTGAGTGCTTTTGCCAAAGCTTGTTCATCAACAAGTGGACCCCGTCCGGTATTGATAAGAAAAGCGGATTGCTTCATCAATGAAAGAGTTCGAGCATTAATAAGAAATTTTGTTTCATCGGTTAACGCGCAATGGAGAGAAACAACATCGCATGTTTTGAAAACTGTTTCTGAATGTACAAATGAAATGTGATCGTCGCTCTGATTTTGTTGAGAACGTGTTGAAACATGAACATCCATTCCCAATGCGACAGCGATCCTTGCAACAGCCTTTCCGATATTTCCGTAACCAATAATACCGAATTTTTTCCCCGAAAGTTCGACCAACGGAAAATCCCAAAAAGAAAAATCGTTGCATGTAGACCATCGACCCTTTTTCACTTCATCAGAATGATGACCAATATGATGAGTCAATTCAAACAATAATGCGAACACCAATTGTGCGACAGACATTGTACTATATGCCGGAACATTTGTAACGATAATGCCTAATTTTTTTGCCGTGACAACATCGACCACATTATATCCTGTTGCAAGTACGCCAATATATTTTAATTGTGGAAGTTGTTCAAGGATATTTTGTGCCAAAACTGTTTTATTAGTAAGAAGTATTTCAGCATTTTTAGCGTGGTCAACAATTTCATCGGGCAGCGTGCGGTCGTAGATCGTACAGTTGCCCAGTGTTTGAAGTTCATTCCAATGGAGATCACCTGAATTGAGAGTATAACCGTCTAGGACAACAATATTCATGGAAATCCTTCTATCTAATAGATAGAGTAAAATATCCACTCCTTGGTGAAAATCCAAATTTGAATTTGCGCTTAAAAAGCATATTTTCTATGAGTATTAATTTCATTATTATACCACAATCCATTTTCAATGGATCCTCAACACGATTGATTGTGTGCAACTGTCAATGAACGCATTATCCACCATGGCTCAAAAATCACACAAAATATTAATCGTTGATGATGACAAAGAATTTTTAACGATGATCTCCGCTGTATTAAAATCGATGCACAGTCATTTGGTGATCGAAACGGCAAGATCCGGCAAGGAATGTCTGCAAAAAGTGAAAAGTTTTTCACCAAACTTTGTTTTTTTGGACATCGGGATGGACGGGATGAACGGCTTGGTGACTCTCCGATTCATAAAATCGATGGACAAAACAGCACTCGTCTTTTTTCTCTCCGGTCATTCTGTGGAATATATCAAGGATGCCATAGGAATGGTCAATGCCGATGGATATTTTACTAAAACACAATTTGTCAATATTTTAAAAAGTAGGCAATCGTTGGACGATATTTTGAATGAAGGGAAAGTAAAAACATGATTGTCCCCAAACAAAGCTTGGGAACGTGGAATGCCCGGCTGAAAATTAGTGAATATCTCTATCTCTGACTCCGATAAGATACAGGATGCCATCTAATCCAAGTGTGGAAATTGCCTGCTTCGCTGTTTGCCGCACGATCGGTTTTGCATTGAACGCTATTCCAAGTCCTGCAAGACTGATCATTGGCAGATCATTCGCCCCGTCGCCAACAGCGATCACTTGTTCAAGCGAGATATGTTCTTTAGCAGCGATCTCTTTAAGCAATTCTGCTTTCCGTTTTCCATCCACGATTGTTCCTTTCACTTTTCCTGTCACAGATCCATTCACAATCTCCAATTCGTTTGCGAATACATAATCGATTCCGAGCTTTTGTTTTAAAATATTTCCAAAGTACGAAAATCCACCGGAAACAATTGCAGTTTTATATCCAAGTTTTTTCAGTGTGGAAATTAAACGTTCTGCGCCGTCGGTTAACGGAAGGGTGTCGCCGATCGCTTTCACTTTCGATTCATCCAAACCTTCCAGCAGCGACAATCGTTTTGTGAAACTTTGATTGAAATCCAGTTCTCCACGCATCGCCGATTCGGTGATCATTACAACTTCGTCACCGACTCCCCGCGCTTTCGCAAGTTCGTCGATCACTTCTATTTTAATGAGTGTTGAATCCATATCGAACACAACCAAACGGCGATTGCGACGATACATTGAGTCTGCTTGGAACGCGATGTCGATATCGAATTCATGAGTAATATTCATGAATGCAGCGCGAAGTCCGAGCGGATCTTCCAATTCACCACTGACGGAAAATTCAACACAAGCGCGAGCTTCTTCATTCTTCTGATTCAAGGAAGCTCTTCCCGACAATCGTTCGATGATGTCGATGTTCAAGCGATGATGTTCAATCGCGCCGGAAACTTTTGCAATGTGCTGTGCGGTGATTGTTCGTCCGAGCAGTGTAACAATATAACGGCTCTTTGCCTGCTCATCCACCCATGTGCCGTATTCTTCTTCAGTAATCGGAGTGAAGCGGATCGTTAGACCGAGAATCTGTGCTTTCAAAAAAACTTCCTTGATCATTTCATATGAAGCGGATTTTGACGGGACATCAAGAAGTAATCCAAGTGAAAGTTGATTATGAATCACTGCTTGTCCGATATCGAGAATGCGTATATCATATCGCGATAGGAGATTAGTGATCTTGCTTGTAAGTCCCGGCTTATCGATTCCGGAAATGCTCGCGAGGATGAGTTCGTTCATTATGAATGAGATGGTTAGATATTAGATTATTATACAGAACATAGGGAGAAGTGTGCAGAAAAAAAATAACAAAGGCGTAAATCCCTGCGTCTTTGTTATTTATTTTTTAAACCACTTTTTGTTTACCAATTCTACAACATCCTTCCATCGCAAAATTTCCCCATCGAATTTTTTCTGTTGAGCAACCACATCTGCCTTTGTTTTATATGCGGAGATATTCATGCTCATCGGACTGTGAATCTTGTCACTATGCAGATAATATGCTTTTGAATTATCAATCCATTCGCCCGGTTTTAAATAATTCATCGAGCGGATCGTTTTGATTTCTTTCTTGCCGATAAATTCTCGAACAATAACGGAAGCAAGACATTCACTGGCATCATACCAGAGTGTATCATTTTTTGTCGTGATAATTTCCCCTCCGAAATTAGGGAATTGATATATCATTTCACAATACTTACAAGTCTTTTCCTGTGCTGACAAAAACTGAAATGTTGTTGTGATAACAATAACAACGATCAGACGCAATATTCTGAATCTGTTAGCATTGTGAACACGGTACGTTAATTTTCCAACCATTTTTTCCATCCGTCAAATTCAAAATCTCTTCCGAGAAAATCCTTTACCAACACCGCTGCAGGTTTGGATCCACCGGCATCGAGGATCGTTGTGCGGTATTTTGTTGCAATGTCGGCATTCATCATGTTCGTTTGATTGAATTTTGTGAAAAGATCCTTTGCGATGACGAGTGACCACATATATGTATAATAGATTGCGGAGTATCCATCCAAATGTCCGAAGGATGACTGGAAGTGCGTTCCTTCAACATATGCATATGGCGTATATTTTTCACGCAAGGATTTTACCAATGCATCCGTGTTGACAGTCTTTGGATCACGGTCGTAGCAGGAGAGAGAAAGTTTTGCATACATCATTTGTGTGCGGACCTGCAATCCTTTTCCAAATTCTTCTGCGCGCCGCATTTGTTGAACCAACGCAGTCGGAATTGCTTCACCGGTTTGATAATGTTTTGCAAACATCTGCAATGTCGAGGCATCCCATGCCCACTCTTCCAATAATTGTGACGGTGCTTCAACAAAATCCCATTCTGTTGAAATTCCTGCTAATCCCATCCATGGTTGTCGTCCGGCAAATAAATGATGCAGTAAATGTCCGAATTCGTGAAAGAATGTCTCAACATCTCCATGTTCCATCAATCCAGGATCACCCGCAATGCCCCCTGGAAAATTACAGATCAATGCCGCTTCGGGAATTTGTTTTCCTGCAACACCGTTTCGTATGCCAAACTGCGCCGCATGATTATATTTATGGCAATTATACGCTTGATAAACCCACTGTAAATACTTACATTAGTAGTAGATGAAAGGACAATCTACTATGAAAAATGTAACCGGTAAAGAAGTAACGTTCAAGAACTTACTTGATGTTCAAAAGAGGTTTCCAACAGAGCAATCCTGTATAGATTATCTTGTTGCAACACGTTGGAATGGCGATATGGTTTGTGTACATTGTGGCAGTTTGAGAAAGTTCTATAGAATGGCAAGCGGAAAATTCAAATGTGCAGATTGCAGGAAACAATTTTCAATACGTGTGGGGACAATATTTGAGGATAGCGCACTTCCATTACAGAAATGGTTCTTTGCAATTTTCGTTTTCAGTTCTCATAAAAAAGGAATATCTTCTATCCAACTTGGAAAAGACATCGGTGTACGTCAAGCAACGGCATGGCACATGCTTCACAGGATTAGGTATGGTATGACGGACAAACAACCAAAAGAACAAATGAAGAACACCGTAGAAGTTGATGAAACCTATATCGGCGGTAAGGAAAAGAACAAACATTCCGATAAACGCACGAAGAACACTCAAGGCAGAAGTACCGGAACAAAAACACCAGTATTTGGAATTATTGAACGTCAAGGCGAAGTTCGCACACAACCAGTATCGCACGTTGATGGTAAAACATTAAAAGGAATTATCCGAGCGAATGTTTCCAGTGATGCAACTGTAATTACAGACGAATGGACAGCGTATAATAATCTTTCAGAAGAGTTCCGGCACGAAGTGATTAACCATCGGACAAAAGAATACGTGCGGGGAAACATACACACGAACAACATTGAAAACTTTTGGTCGTTATTGAAACGTGGTATCATTGGAATTTACCATCAGGTTTCACCCGAACATCTCCATAGATACTGCAATGAATTTTCATTCCGTTACAACTTAAGAAAAGTTACAGACACAGAACGTTTTGCTATCGCATTAAACCAATGCGAAGGTAGATTAATGTATAAAGACTTGATTGCGAAATGAAATCTAAAAAATCAGCACAGATATTAAAAAGCGAAGAGGATGTTAAAATACATTTTACTATTCCAATGCTTGAAGCACTTGGATACAAAAAAGAATGTATGAGTTTTGAAGAAACAATATCTGTTTCAGAAGGTAAGAAAAAGAAATCAATATTTGCCGATATTGTTATCTTCACAGATAAGAAAAAAGAAACTCCGTTAATTGTAATTGATACAAAATCACCAAAAGAAATTCTATCAAAGGCTGATAAGGATCAAGTAATTTCCTATGCACGCCTATTGCCAAAAATTGCGCCCCTTGCCGTTTTAACTAACAGCCATACAACTCAGATTTATCAGACACTTGATAAGTCCAGAATAAAAAATCTACCAAATCGGAAAATAATCTTAAAAGATTTTGTCAGCGCAGTTATTAGTAGCAATATTCAAAATGCACTTAGGCAGGAAGCAACAAAAGAGTTATTCATCATTGATGATGTGACAACTTTCAAAGATTTATTAAAAAGATGCCACAATACAATCAGAAACAACGAGGGCTACGATCCAATTCAAGCCTTTGATGAGCTTTCAAAAGTTTTATTCGCAAAGATGTACGAGGAACAAAACAACAAGGATTCAAACAGATTTACGAGTGAAATATTTGACAGCACATTGAAACAATTGAATGTGAATATTGTTCAGCAACAGTTTCAAGAAATTCAAAAAACTACAGGGTATAAGGACTTATTTCCAACTGATACCAAAATTGAATTACAAGACAGAACAATAAAAGAGTTAGTAACTACTTTTGAAAAATATGATTTAACTCTAACAAAATTCGATGTTAAGGGGGAAGCATTTGAGTATTTTTTGAGTGATACTTTCACTGGTGGGCTTGGAGAGTATTTTACTCCAAGAAATGTTGTCGAATTTATTGTTGAATCTGTTTCGCCGAAAATTGGAGAAAAAATAATTGACCCTTTTTGTGGAACAGGTGGATTTTTAATTTATGCTTTTGATACTATCGGAGAAAAAATACGCTTGCAGGATTTTTCCGAAGATGAAAAAGCAAAGTGGAGATATGAACTTTCAAACAAATGTCTATACGGAACAGATTGGAAACCCAGAACATCGCAAGCATGTAAAATGAATATGATTGTTCATGGAGACGGTAATACTGGAATATTTCAACATAATGGTTTTCTCAATATCCAAGGAATTATTGAAGAGAATATGTTTGATATTTGTTTTACAAATCCACCTTTTGGAGCGAATGAAACAGATAAAGCAGTATTGAATGAATACGAATTGGGAATGGGTAGAAACTCTCAAAAGAGAGAAATACTTGCAGTTGAACGTTGTATTAAATTAGTGAAACCCGAAAAAGGAATTGTAGCAATTGTTTTGCCTGACGGAATATTGAACAATGATAGTTCGGATTATGTTCGAGAATTTATCAATAAAGAGACCAGCATACTTGCTGTTATTGGTTTGAACAAAGAAACTTTTGAGGGATACAATGCGACAGCAAAAACATCAATACTTTTTCTAAAAAAGAAAAAAAAACCATCGGATGAAGCGAGCAAGAAAATTTTCATGGCGGTTTGTACAAATTCGGGATATGCCCCAACTGGATTACAGGTAGCAGGGAATCAATTACCAGATATTCTTTTTGATTTTAAGAACCATTTGTCGGGAGAGAAGTTTGAACCTATATTCCCCCACGTTGCAATAAAATCATTAAAGAATGCTTCAGATAGAATTGATGCCGAAAGATATATTTCAATTGCAGAAAAAAATGAACTTGGAACACATGGTGAAGTATCAGAAAATCTTTTCAATGATTTAATAAGCATTAATAAACTTTGCGGTGAAGTTAAACAATCATTAGAAAAATTATATACCGATGAACAATTTGAATATGCTCCCATTAAAGAATTAATATCTCCCATAACAAACAAGGTTTTACTTAAAAAAGATAGTCAATATGCAAGACTTGGTGTGCGGGGTAACGGAGGCGGTGTTTTCAAAAAAGAGAATAAGAAAGAGGGTAAGGCAAAATATCTCAATCAAGTAAAAGAGGGGTGGTTTGTTTATAGTCGATTGTTCGCTAAAAATGGATCGTTCGCCTACATTGACGCAGAACATAACGATTACTGTCTATCGGGAGAATTCCCAACATTTGAAATTATTGATACCACGTACGATAAATTCAGCTTACTCGAGTACCTTGTATTTTATCTTTCTTCTCCGCAAGTAATTGATTACATAAACAGAATGACAACTGGGGCGACAAAAGAAAGTAGAGGACGGTTTAAGGAAAAACAATTACTTGCAGTGAAAATACCATTGCCCAAGAAAAAAGAGGTGTTTAATGAAATTGTCAGATCAATTAAACTCATAAAAGATTTTCAAAAACAGATCAAAGAACTATCTGAAAAAGTTAAGAGTTTACCAAAATCCTTTCAAGTTGCATTACCAACTATAACTGAATGACCAAACAGAAACCAAAACCAAAACTCACAAAGAAAAAACCCTCTGTCAAATCTTTGAAAGTAGATAAAAACTTTCACGAAGAAATGTTAAGGGTATTATCTTTCAAGCCAGTAGAAGCGAAGTAGTCGCCAAACGGTGAAAACGCTTAAAATGGGGCTTTATGAGGGATTGGGTTCTTGTAACGTATAATTGCCATATTTATTTTCCCGGGGATGCATATCAAGATAGAATCGTCCGACAAGTTTATTACTTTCAAACATCTCCCAACACTCTACCAGAGAGTCCCAAACAGGCGCGGTTGTATTTCGTTTGAATTCCACACCAAATAATTTGCTAGTTACATCCAGCACGCCTTGTTTTACATTGTCATATTGTAAATACGGACGAACTTTTTGTGCATCAAAATCATATTCACTTTTACGAAGCAATTCAGAATAATATCCCGTCTCCCACAAGTTTAAAGTCGTCGCCGTCGGAATATCTTTTTGTTTTCTCAGCAATAATTGTTTGTAATCTTGAATTGCTTTTTCGTTTGATGCAACAGCGATCTTTTCGATGAAATCAGAAGCGTTCTTTTCGCTTCCGACCATTTTGTCTGCGGTAACACACGCAGCCCAATTCGGGAAACCGAGAAGTTGTGCGAGTTCATTTCGTTTTGCGATCAACGTGTTCAGCACGTCCATGTTCTTTGGATATGCGCGATTATTGTAATCCATGTACATCCGTTTGCGCAAATCTTCACTTCTTGCATACGTGAATACCGGAACAGCATCCGGATAATTGATCGTTAATGTGATGACACCGTTGGAATCTGGTTTGTGGCGATCAATATAATCCTGCGGAAGTCCGTCGAGTTCTTTTACATTGTTCACTGTAACAGTTCGAACATCTTCTCGAATATTGCGCGCAAAATCCTGTCCGATCAAAACAAGTTCATCGCGTAACGCTTTGATCTTGTTCCTGGTTGCTTCATCTTTATCAACACCGGCAAGACGGAAATCACGGAGGGTTTTTTCTACATAGAATTTTGTTTTTGCATCAGCTTTGGAAATATCCATTGCGGTCAGCGCATCATACACGGCTCTGTTCAATGACAATTCGCTTCCAAAGGCAGAAATTTTTTGGCTGAATTGTTCCGAGATTGTTCGCATCGTTTCATCGGGATGAACATTCTCCATTAAACCCGTCTGAGTACCCGCAGCATCAAGCTCAATAAGAATTTCATCATACGGTGTTAATGTATTGTCGATCGTCCGTTTGCCTTTGGCAGACAACATTCGTTCCATTGCAGTTTTGGCATTGGAAAGATGTGCATCAAGCTTTTTTGAAAAATCTTCCGATGAGGAAATTCCGGTAAGAAAAGGTCTTTCATCTGGCGAAGTAATGAGCAGTGTTCCTAGAACAAGAGCCATAAGCATTTAATACTCCAAATTGAACTGTAATGAAGAAAAAAGCCCCTCTTTGCTTTTCTATTTTGAAAAGCGCAAGTGGGGCTGATTAAAATATGCAAAAAAAAAGTATTTAAATAAAGAGAGCTTTTAGAAATGTTCAAGTAACAGTCGTAATATTTTTAACTTCCATTCTTTATACGGCGGCGTTTTTAAAAACCACAATTCCAGCCATGTCCCTTTTTCCATAATTGATTTATAATGAGAGAATGTTTTGAACCCCTCAGTACCA
>JANXZD010000094.1 GCA_025355705.1 Bacteroidota bacterium
CTCCATTCTAGCGGCGAAACAAATCCTCTTTAGTCCGGCAACAAAAAATGGAAAAGTAATTGAAAGTTGGATAACGCTGCCATACAGATTCTTCTTAAACCAATCGAACGGACAACAGCTAAAACGGTAGAACAGTAATTATTATGAAGCAAATTATTTTTTTTATTCTTTTGATCAATCTCAGCTTTTCCCAGCAAGATAACTTTAATGTATCGCTTCGTTTGGATTTTTCTTCCGTCGATGCGTTGATCGATTTGAGTGAAGGAAAAATTGCGAATATCAACCGCGCTGCAGAACTAAAAGGAAATCAGATCGCCGCTGCAACAAGCGCACTGCTTGCACGGCAACCCTATTCGTCGGACCATTTTGGGCGAGAACTTGACCGTTTTCGTAATGGTTCTACTTCATCAAATGATATTTATGGCTTACGCTCAACACTTGAATTCTTACCTCAAATTAAAGCATTGGTACTGGAGGTCAAGCGTCGACAGTTGGACAGAAAAGTTGTCGCCACAATTGCACCGTTCTTTCCGGAGAAAGCTCGTGTCAATATTTCCATTCCGGTGTATTTTGTCGCTTTGGGAAATGAGAATGCTGCAGCATTTGTTCGAAGTGTCGAGTGGCGGAATAATGTTCCGTATTTCGTTGGAGACGGTGAAGGCGAATTGACAATTGTAGTCAACCTAACTCGCTCAGTCCAATACATTCACGATATTCAGATCCAGTTTGTTGATATGATGAGTACACTTGCACACGAGACATTTCATGCTGTTTTTGGCGTTTATAAACAATCATCACCTGTGTGGAGAACGATAGAGAATCAACAAGAACCATATTGGACGCTCGCTGAGCTCTCTCAGAACGAAGGTATTGCATATTTGATCTCACTTCAACAGCGCAGTGGTTCTACATTATCGGCTGGACAACTTTCTTCCTCTAAACAAGCTGTCGAATCATTGAACAATGCCTTGAAAGAACTCTCCTCACCATCCATCTCTCCATCTCGTGCGAGAGAGTTGATCATGAACTCAAATCTTTCCGGTTCATATGAAAAAAATTATGGCGCTTCTGCAGGATTATTAATGGCGTATGCCATTGATGCAAAACTTGGGAGAAAAGCATTAACAGAATGTTTGGAATTTGGCGTCGCTGATTTTTTCCTAAAGTACCAACAACTCGCAACTCAATATGGTGAACTGACGAAATTTGACAAAGAAGTAATTGAAATGCTTCAAAAATAAAAAACCATTTTTTTTTGCGGAAATGGGTTTTTATTAATTCAATTATTCAAACCGAAGCGCTTCTATTGGATCCAGATTCGCTGCCTTCCACGCAGGATATACTCCAAATACAATTCCAATCAAAGAACAAAAGATCAATGCGGTAATATTCATCTGCAATGCCGTAAAATCAAGAAACGGTGTTTGTAAAATTGCAACAGAATTATTCCATGGATAGACCGGCGGAGACTCAAGAAGCAATGAAACAATATTTCCCATGATTGAACCGGTGACTATTCCTATTACACCACCGATCTGACTAAAAATGACAGACTCAGTTAAGAATTGAGACAGGACGTTGAACTTTGTTGCGCCCAATGCTTTTCTAATGCCAATTTCTTTTGTTCGTTCCGTTACGGAAACAAGCATAATATTCATGATTCCAATTCCCGCCGCAAGCAATGCGATACAAGCAATCCCAACAGCACCAATTTTGATCATAAATGTCGTGTCATTGAATTGTGCGATGACGGTATCATTAGAGAAAAATTCGAAATCATCCGGTTGACCGGGAGGCACTTGTCGAATAACACGTAGTACACCGCGAGAAAATTCAAGAACGTCGTTGTAAGATTTTTGGTCACGAGCTGTCACCATAATATTGACTGAACGCTCTTTACCGTATTTATTCATATGAGTGGTTATTGGGAGAATAACCATGTTTCCTTGATTTCCACCCAACATTCCGCCTTTATCTTCTAAAGTTCCGACCACTTTATATTGATCACCATCTACTCGAATCAATTCTCCAATGGGATTTCCCATTGGAAAGAGTTTTTTAACAACATCACTCCCTATAACAACAACATTGGAAGCTGACTGCACTTCTTGGTTTGTATACGATCGTCCATTTACGATATTCCAATTATTCGTTGCTATACCATCAATAGATTCGCCTGCAACTCCTACACTCGGATTTGTTTTGATATTTCTATATTCTGCAACTTTCCCACCCTCCCACACTTCTAAGCCAACAAATTTTGCCAACTTCATTCGTTCATAGAACAAAGCAGCTTGATCATATGAAATATCCTTACGATTACGATATCTCCGGCGATCTCGATCGCTGAAAAAATTCTGAGGATATTTTTGGATCTGAAACGTATTCGCACCTAACGAACTGACACCACTTTCAATAGCATTTTGAAGTACTCCCATCGCAGTCATCACTCCGATAATGGAAAATACACCGACGCCAATTCCGAGCAGTGTTAACACAGACCGAAGTTTGTTCACACGGATCGAATTTAATGCCATCCCAATACTTTCTTGTAACTGCATAAGAATTTCTTTCAGTGATATTATTCGTGACGTAATGCTTCAACCGGATCCATTTTTGACGCACGGTTTGCTGGCAAAAATCCTGAAACGACACCTACGATCAATGAGATCAGAATTGCAATGGCAACGACGGAAATTGGCATCGATGTCGGTAAAATTTGATTGATCAACAAACTCAATGGATAGGAAATAATGATTCCAATAATTCCGCCAATAAGCGATAACGCCGCAGATTCTATCAAAAATTGCAATAGAATAGTTGAACGCCGTGCACCGATCGCTTTTCGAATGCCAATCTCTTTTGTCCGCTCGGTAACTGAAACGAACATAATGTTCATTATTCCAATCGCACCGACAAACAGTGAGAGTGCGGTAATGAATAATCCTATTGCTGCTATCACTCCGCCGATTTGATTAAACGTTTGGATGAACATCTCCTGCTGATTAATAGCAAAATCATCTTTCACACCGGGCTTCACACCTCGTGCTTTACGTAAAATTCCACGCAATTCTTCTTTGGTGTTTTCCAGATCGTTTATATTTGCAGCTTTTACATGAATATCTAATCCGCGTCGGTGATTACTGAACTTTTGAAGAAAATTCGTTATTGGAACATACACTCGATTGTCCATATCCATTCCCAAAAAACTCCCTTGTTTTGCAACAACTCCCACAACGCGAAATGAGTATGCACCGAGTTTTACATTCTTACCAAGCGGTGTCTCACTCGGAAACAATTTTTCTGCAACAGTATACCCAAGCACAGCAACCGGACGATTACCGTCTGATTCTGATTGAGAAAAGAATCTTCCCATTTCAATATTTAAACCACCAACCTGAATATATTGTTCGTTCACACCTATGAGGAAAATTCTATCGGCGCTTAAACTTCGATATTTGACCGGTACACCGGTCCCTGTTAAGGGGGACACTGCTGCTATTGTTGATCCCTGGTCTCGAACTGCTTTGAATTGTTTTAAATCAATATTTTTACGATTGCGAGACATTTCAAAATCTTCTTGACTTGAAAACCATGAAAATTTTTGAACAAAGAGAACATCAGCACCAATTTTTGAGACCATCTCATTGAACGAACGGCTCATCCCTTCAATTGCAGTTCCCATGAGGGTAACGGAAACAATTCCGATGACAATGCCAAGTGTTGTCAACACAGATCGCATCTTATTCGCGCGGATCGCCTGGAATGAAATTCCAAGTCCTTCTTTTACTTCATAAACAAAATCTGCGAGCTTCATAAAATTGATGGTTGATATTGGAAGATATACTACGAATGTATTCCGGGTAAAACTCTGTTTTCCACAATATGATCATTTTCAATGAGACCGTCCCGAACACGAATAATGCGATGAGCATGACGAGCAATATCTTCTTCATGTGTTACAAGAATGATCGTATTCCCCTGCGCGTGCAGATCATTGAACAATCCCATGATCTCCACACCGGTCTTTGAATCCAAATTTCCCGTCGGTTCATCCGCAAGGATAATGGACGGATTCGTTACAAGCGCACGTGCAATGGCAACACGCTGCCGTTGTCCTCCGGAGAGTTCATTTGGTTTATGATGCATACGATCTTCTAGTCGAACATGCCCTAATGCTTCTTCAGCACGCGCTTTCCGATCTGCTTTTTTCATTCCGGAGTAGATCAACGGAAGTTCAACATTATGAAGTGCATCCGAACGTGCCAGAAGGTTGAACGTTTGAAATACAAAACCGATATCTCTGTTTCGGATCTTTGCAAGTTCGTTGTCATTCATATCGCCAACATTGACACCGTTAAATTCGTAAAGACCTGATGTGGGGGTATCAAGACAGCCGATAACATTCATCAACGTTGATTTACCGGAACCTGAAGGTCCCATAATTGCTACATATTCATTCTTCTGGATCTGGATTGTCACATCAACCAACGCATTCACCTCAACCATTCCCATGATGTATGTTTTCTTGATATTCTTAATATTGATGACTGGCTGCATAGGGTCCTTATAATTCTTTGATTTTCTTTTGGGCTGCGTCCGCTCGTCGTCCTTGCGGTTCTACTGTTAAAAACCATTGGTATGTTTCTTTTGCTTTTTGCTTCAGTCCTTTTACTTCATAGCAATCAGCTAAAGAAAAAATTGATGCGCCAAAATCCTTGTCGATTGAAATCGCCTGCAAATATTTTTCGATTGCCTGATCAACCTTCTGTTCGGCTTTTAGAATATCGGCATAACTGTCGTAAGAATCAGGATTCCTTGGTTCAAGGTCAATATATTTTTTCATTTGGATATACGCATCGGCAAATCTTTTTTGATTCATATACAAATAACCAAGCCTCTTATACCCATCTCCGGTATCGGGTTTCATTGCAATCGCTTTTTTGATCTGCCTCTCCGCTTCAAGGGTATCTTTTTTAACCTGTAAATAGAAATTTGCAAGAAGATTATAACCACGGTACGGATTCAATTTTACAATTGCGTTTGCTTGTTCAAACGCTTTCTCTTCGCTCCCTCCCATAATCCCCGGAGCCACGACATAATATCGATAGAGAGCAATTCGGGCATCAACATTGGATGGATCAAGTTCTGAGGCATGAAGGAATGCATTTTTGATCTTTGGTGCAAGAAATCCTTGCGAGATGACATTTGCTGTCATCGCCTTTTGTCCGAGAATACTACCTCGCGTCATATGATACTTAGAGACATTCTCATTCAGATCAATCGCTTCTTCAATAGCATCCTGGGCATCATCAAACTTTTGTTGAACCATTAATACAATTGAAAGATAATAATATGATTCAGCATCCTTTTTGTTTTTCTGGATTGCATTCTCAAAGAACGATCGTGCTTCAGAATACTTCTTTTGGCTGATCAGTTTGATACCGGTGCTGTCAACTTGACCAAACACTATCCCGATTGTAACTACAAAGAGAATAAAGAATTTTGAAGGTATTGTCATTAGTCAGTTGTATTATTTTTTTTCATCTTGTTTGCCAAGCGCAAACTTTGCTTTTGAATTCTCAACTTTAACAATAGATTCATCTTCCAGATCTCTATTGATCGCTTTATATGAACCGCTCACAATTTCAGCATCAACATTCAATCCGCTCGTAATTTCCACATAACCTTCATCATTGATCCCTCGTTTTACTGGAACCATTTTCGCTTTTCCATTTTCCACAATAAATACACATTCAATCGGTTTTTCATTCGTTGACAATCCACCTCCACTTTGATTACCTTCTTCTTTTTTCACTTCTTTTTTATTCTCCTCGCCTTTCTTTTCCCCTTCCTTTTCTTTTGGAACACGTGTTGTTACACTTTGGATCGGCACAGCAAGAACATTAGATTTGGTTTGAGTTTCAATATCTGCAGTCATCGACATTCCGGGACGGAGAGAAATATCCTTGTTCATAACGCGAATCTTCACTTCAAAGTTTGTCACTTCATCCTGTGTCCCAAGACCTTTTGATTTGGCAGTGTTTGCAATTTCATAGACTGTTCCGACAAATTTTTTATCAGGGTACGCATCGATCGTGATTCGAGCCGTATCGCCAATGGATATTGTAATGATATCGTTTTCGCCAACATCCACACGAGCTTCCATCATTGTAAGATCAGCAACGGTCATGATCTGCGTTCCTTG
>JANXZD010000107.1 GCA_025355705.1 Bacteroidota bacterium
ATTGCGAATAACGATAATGATCGTGCCCGAAAAATTTTGTAGGATCTCATTCAAAGAACTAGCCCAGCCGCCTCCGCCAAGCTCAAGCGGACCGATTTCATCGATAATTGCAATATCACATTTACCGATCGTTGAAATCGACAGTGCATTTCTGCCAAACTGGATCGCTTCAGGGAAGAATTTGAACGGCCCTGCAGTAATTCCTGCATTAGGAGCATCAATTCGACAAAGCGGCATAATGATTCCGGATTCAATATTGAGAATTTCATATCCGTAGCGTAGGTTATCCTTCCACAAACCGGTCTGTAAAATACCGGTTGTTGTGAAATTTTTCAATTTTAATTCGGGAAGCAGCTTTTGCAAAGTTGTTGTTTTCCCGCTTCCTTTTTCGCCGCTCAAAATGAAAACTCTCGATGCCGGCATTTGTTGTTTTTGAATCTCATTGGTATGAGCAAGGATCTTTGATAACGAGTCTATCGGATGGCGGAAAAATTTTTTTTCTTGTTGCAAAGAGTCAATAATAGATGGTAATGCACCGAACGCGGCTTCTAATGCTAGTGAAAAGTTCTTCATTCGTCGTTTGAATAAATAATTTATAATGATTGGATTTCTTAGTTCAACAGTAATGGATGTGAAGATGGAAACGACAAAGATTGCGCGGAAAAACATCTGAAGACCAATGATAAAACCTGTGGTTCGATCAACGAGTACGAATTCTCCAAGAACAATTCCCGCAACAATTGATACAATCCCTATTTCACACCAAAAGACCCAATGTCGAAATTTTTTGCGAACCTTTTCATATTGATACAGACAAAAGGGAATGTAAAGAAGAAAAAAAACTGATTGAAAAATAAGTCCAGACATAAGGACAAGAATATGTATGGCAAGTAATATTTCAGAGAATTGAATTCCGGCATCTTCAAGTATCGTTGAATGCTGAGGAAACCTTAAAATATTATTTCGACTTGATTCTGAAATTAATGCAGCTCTTTTTCCCACTTTCATTCCGATGATGGCGGCAATACCTCCTAAAAAAAGGTT
Source organism: Bacteroidota bacterium (assembly GCA_025355705.1). Taxonomy (GTDB): domain Bacteria; phylum Bacteroidota; class Ignavibacteria; order UBA10030; family UBA8401; genus UBA8401. The sequence continues at coordinate 1,045 of JANXZD010000107.1, forward strand.
CATGACAACAACAGCAGTTATAATATCGGTTGGATTCAGTGTTGAGATCTGCAAACTTTTTGAAGCGAATTCCACTAATTTTGTAAATAACACAGCGATATCCATTCCGTACGTAAAAAGATACGATATCGCTTTCTGGATGACTGGTGTTGTGCAAGCAACAGCACCTCCGACGATGTAACCAAAAGCATTCCCGCCAAGCAATCTGATTGCAGTTTCAACGATGAACGCTTCAACCGCTATCCCGATCATCGGACCAAAGATAACAGAGCTCGGTGAAACTGATTTCATTACGGCACAGATGAGACCAGCTCTCCATACAATACCCTTTTCTTTCCATAAAGAATGTCCTGCAATCAGTAAAGAGATTCCGATTGAAGAGAGTAATGTTCCGGTCAGCGGAAATTTCAGATTATGCAGAAAACTACCGAGAACGATCTCGAGCGAAGCCCACACGCTTCCGAGCAATGCGGCTTTCTGCCAGCGTTGATTTATCATTGGTGTTTGGATCAAAAGTGTTTGTAATTATCCGTTGCTAAATTTTTATATCAACATAAAATATCTCACAAAGGTACAAATTCCTAATATATATCTTTGAAATTTATCGCGTTGAACTAGAGGGGGAATATTCTTACATTATTAAATGCAAAAAGTATCAACTGAAAACAAAGATAATAAATTTACTCTTCCTCGTTTTGTTACCGGCCAAAAGTGTTTCATCTGCGGTTTGGTGTACGATTATGGTAATGTTCAAACCTGTCCGAAATGCGGTATCGAAGGAATCCTCGATGTTCACTACGATTACGATGCCATAAAAAAACAACTCACACCAACATCTCTTCAAACTCGAAATTTCAATCACTGGCGTTATAAAGAGCTACTTCCAATTTCAGACGATATTCAACTTCCGCATTTACACGTTGGGTGGACACCGGTGTATGATATTCCGCGACTTGCATCGTTTCTTGGGGTAAAAAAAATATTTGTAAAAGATGACGGTCGAAATCCGACGAATTCATTCAAGGATCGTGCGAGTTCCGTTGGAGTTTTGAAAGCCATTGAATTTGATTTTGATACCATCGCGTGTGCTTCAACAGGAAATGCGGCATCTTCGCTCGCCGGACTTTCTGCCGCCGTTGGTTTGAAAAGTTATATCTTCGTTCCACAACGCGCTCCGGAACCAAAGGTAACGCAGCTTCTTGTCTTTGGAGCGACCGTTCTTAAAGTTCAAGGAACATATGAAAACGCATTCGATCTTTGTCGCGAAGCTTGCGAAAAATTTGGATGGTACAATCGCAACAGCGGTACAAATCCATTTTTAGTTGAGGGAAAGAAGACGGCTGGATTAGAAATTGCCGAACAATGTGCGAACGATCTTCCGGATTGGGTGGTGGTTTCAGTCGGTGACGGATGCACGATCGGCGGAATTGGAAAAGGGTTGCAGGAGATGAAACGCCTTGGATTCATCGACCGCGTTCCGCGTTTGTTGGGGGTGCAGGCAGAAGGTGCAAGGGCAATGGTCAATGCATTTATTTCTGGTGACGATCTTGTTCCTACGGATACAAACACAATTGCAGATAGTATTGCTGTCGGCACTCCGCGCAACTGGCGAAGAGCAATTCAACAGATCAAACAATCACACGGAGAAATGATCACCGTTTCTGATGAGGAAATTCTTGAAGCAATGAAAACCACTGCGCGTCTTGGCGGGGTATTTG